>REAQ01000370.1 GCA_004294195.1 Sphingobacteriales bacterium
CTTTATACGCCCACTAAGCTTTCAAAACTTCCCGAATACATTACTTCCCGAAGAATTAAAAGATGGAAACCCACTCGGTATTCCGCGAATAGAAAGTTAAGTTGCAGTTCAATTCTGCACACTCTGCAACCTGCAACCTATGCGACCTGCGAACTAGTCCATCCGTCTTCCCTATAATGCCTGTACACAAAATGCGCGGTAGCAAACCAGGATATAACAAAATAACCCACTAACAAATAACGCACCCAGGGATATTGACCCGCTGCACCAAACCATCCGGATTCATATACAGCATACAGCCCGAAAGCCGTCTTAATGGTTTCCCAAAATATCGACCACGCATGCCGGTCCATCAACTCCGTCTTCCGATGCTGCCGATGTTGCCAAAGAAATAACTGATGAACAGCAAGAGTGCGATCAACTGAACCCAGCACCAAGCATGCAATGCTGATGAAGCCTGCGGATCATATTTTCCAAAATGGTAGACATCCTCAATCTTGGGAACCGGATATTTTTTCTCTACGTCAGCAGGTCTCCAGCCTGTTGGCATGAACCAGATGCGGAACTTATCCTTAAATGATGTTGTTCTCCATGCGTCTTTCATCAATAGCCACATGTGCTGAAAGTTGATGCGGATAGGATTCCAAGTGGATACAGGTCTCGTGATGCCATACACGGGCGTAACGCCATCGATCTCCTCCTGAAAAGTACCAAACCACTTGTCCCACCAGATAAAGATCGCCGCAAGGTTTTTATCGAGGTATTCCGGATTGATCGCATGATGTACCCGGTGATGAGATGGGGTGACGATGATCTTCTCCAAAAATCCCATCTTCCCGATATGGCGGGTATGGTACCAGAACTGTGCAAACAAATGCAATGGCGCAATCACAGCAATCACTTTTGCAGGTACACCCAACAATGCCGCGGGAATCAGCAGGAAAGTAAAAATATTGATGAAGACAGAAATGCTTTGCCGGAGTGCACAGGCCAGGTTAAACTCCTCACTGCTGTGATGTACGATGTGCCTGTTCCACAAAATATTAATCTTGTGCGCCCAACGATGCGTCCAGTAACTGGAGAAATCCAACACGAGAAAGGCTACAACATAAGTAAGCCAGGTGGCTTCAATAGAATAGACAGCTATGTGGTTCACGAGCCATTCGTAAGAGAGGATGGTGATGCTTAACCCAAGTACATCTTTCGTTACATTGGTGACACCGGAAGACAGGCTGGAGATCATGTCCATGTTCCGCACGGTATCCTGGCCTTTGTACCAGCCATACCACTTCTCCAATAGTACCAACACCAGGAAGATGGGCATGGCAATGAGCAAAATTTTACCGTATGTTTCCATAACTTGTACGCTTTATATGGCATCCCCGATGGGGACGATAAAGATAGAAAAATGGCAG
>REAQ01000371.1 GCA_004294195.1 Sphingobacteriales bacterium
GAGCCTGTTATCACAACTTACCTTACAAGGCTATTCCAAGAGTGATGATTAAGTATTTGTGCCTGAATCAGACGGCCAATACTAATATTTTTCCGGCCAAGAATGGCATCTCTGCCTACTTGAGTCCTCAAACAATCATCACGAGCCTGGTAACGGATTACAATAAATCATGCCAAGTGGCATTTGGAGCCTATGTTCAGGCCTACAATGAGACGAGAAACGATCAGACGCCTCGTACTTTTGATGCAATTTACTTGCGACCGTCGAAAAATAAGCAGGGTGGTCACGACGTTATGAATCTGCAAACGGGCAAGGCTGTCAATAGTCCCCGTGTTAAAGAGATTCCACTCAGTGAGTTGGTTATCCAAGCGGTTGAAAAAATGGCCGTATTGGATTTGACTGCCGAAGCCAAAACCGGTGCGACTACTGTAATGACAGAATTTTACCAGTCTATGGACAAGGCCATTGCGGAAATGCGGCAATCTGGCGCTATGGACAGAGAAGCACTCTTGGCTACCCGCCGCAAGTTGGTGGCAGCACGTGATGAGCAATTGAAGAAGCTTTTTACCGAAGAGCAAATGAGCCGCTTTTTGAAAGAAGTAGAGCCCACACTCCGCCCCCAACGGCAGGGGAATGCCAACTAACCGTTTTACGACATCTGGCCGCTACACCTACTGATAGCATTGTTGAAAGCAATAGCAAAAGCCCCTTACATAGGGGCTTTTACATACAAGGGTTTTGACGATGTCATCAAATCAAACCCTTCCAACGCAGCAAGCCAGCACCGCTTACCATCACTACAGCAAAAATGGCCATGGCGGGATACCGGCTGCCGTGGCTATTTTCAGCAGCATCGAGCTCTGGTAAAATTGTTTTATACGCCATCGCTTCTTCAGTAGCTTCTTCTCCGAATTGATCTGCGGAAAAATAGTCTTCAATAGTACGGCCGGTTAAGCTGACCAAGTTTCTCAATTCCTGCCTTCTTTTGCTTTTCAAACCTTGCTGATAAGCTCTTCCTGCTTCACAATCGAGATTGCCTGTGGCAGCATGGGTAAGCACATAGCGGGCTTGGAATTGTTCATTGTTGGGTGTCACCTGAAACACAAGATCTTGCGGAAAACTATTGCGGTTGTAGCGAAAGTGAATACGGCTGAAGAAAGTGTAGTTGTTGCCGATTTCGTTCAACCACCAAACACCTGCAGT
>REAQ01000128.1 GCA_004294195.1 Sphingobacteriales bacterium
CGATGTTTTGATCGAAATAATCATTGATGATATATCCTGCCGCAGCAATGCAGATAGACGCTCCTATCAGCACCAACAGATCAATCCACTGTAGCGGGGATGTTAATTGATACGCCTGAAAACTGGGCAGAATGATGGCATAGTAAAACAGCAGCTGGGTAAGCGCGATGAAGAATAGGTTAGGAAATCTTATCAGCCTGAAAAATGCCGCTGCCAGTCTCATGGTGTGAAGATAATACTCAGGTACTGGCCACGGAAATATCTTCATACCAATTCCCCTGGATGCGCATGACTTTTTCAATAACATCGCGGACACAGCCCTGACCGCCATTGGAGGGTGAGATGTAGTCAGCCATTTCGAGGATATCGCGGGCAGCATCCTTGGGGCAAGCACTCAGCCCAACAAGCTGCATGGCGGTGAGGTCCGGCATATCGTCCCCCATATACAATACCTGTTCTGGAGCAACACCATGGTTTTGCATCAAATGTTTCAGAAGGGTTGCCTTGTCTTTGATCTGCTGGTGCACTTCGGTTAGCCCCAGCTTACGCAGGCGTTGCTCCACCGGCGTTGAAGAAGATCCTGTTATCATCCACACTTTATAACCCCTTTTGATGGCGAGTTGTAACACATAGCCATCCCTGATGTGCATGCGGCGCACCCATTCCCCATCGGGCATTACCCAAACGGTACCATCGGTTAACACGCCATCCATATCAAAAACAAAAGTGGTGATGCGGGAAAATTGGGGCAAGATGTCCATAAAAAAAGGGTTATTGGCGTTATTGAGGTTAATGGTTATTGATCTTATTGGTTAGTGTTAATAACCAATAACAAAATAACCTATAACCGCATTTAAGACCTAATCAAATTTGAGAATAACTGGTAAAACTGCTTTAACTCTGTATACTTCCCCAGCATCTCCAGATGTTTATCCATTGTGGCCTGGTCCCCGCGGATGGCGGGGCCTGTCTGCATCTCCCGGGGATGGGCATAGCTGATGCGGTCCACTGTTTCCCTTAGCAGGGGCAACAGCAGATTCATGTTGAGCTGTTCTGCATCACAGTAGTCCTTCACCAATGCAAAAAGATGATTGGAAAAATTACCGGCCGCCACGGCTGCCAGATGCATCTTGCTTCTGGTTTCATCGTTCATCTGCTGCAGATCTGAAGAAATAGTGGATCCGAAGTCTTGTAAAATGGTCAAACACTCTGGCGTGTTGGCATCAATGATCAAAGGAAATGGCGGGATGGGATCGGCTTCCTTTCGAATACTTTGCAATGGCCAGAGCACGCCGTAGCTTTTGGCTACCGGCGCAAGCACATCCATCGAAACAGATCCTGCGGTATGCACCACAATGGCTTTCGGATGCTGAAACCATTGATGCACCGTTGGCAGGGCCTTGTCTGAAATACAAAGGATGTACAAGATGGCGCGCATATCAATGTGGTCAAGGTCACCTGCAGATGCCTGCAAGGTTTTCGCCAATGCTTCAACCTCCAACCTATTCCTCCCTGCAACCTGCAAAATCACGTGGCCCGCGTCAAATGCCTTTCGGCCGAGCACCGAAGCCATATTCCCGGAACCGATGATAACAATGTCCATGTTAAAAGAATTTGAACTGTATCTTTGCCAAGATACAAGATGAAGCTGGCACAAAAAATCGCGGTGAATTATTTGAGGGCAAAACTGAATATGCTGGCAGTGGTGTCACCGGCTATGGCGGCCGACAAAGCCTTTGATTTATTTACGACGCCTCAACATCGATCCAAAAAAACACCGCCTGAAATCTTCACAAAGGGCGAACGCATGCAGTTTGTGCTCCATGACAAAAAAGTCAAGGGATGGCGATGGAATGAACGCGCTGAGAAAAAGTTGTTGATCCTCCACGGCTATGAAAGTTCCGTCCGGAAATTCGATCACCATATTTCCCGGGCCTTAAAAAAGGGCTACGGCGTATATGCGTTTGACGCACCGGCGCACGGCAACAGCGAAGGCAAGCGCATTCATATGCTCAACTATGTTGAGATGATCCGAACCGTGGAAGAACTATATGGGAAGATGGATGCCTACTTGGCCCACTCTTTCGGCGGGATGTCCGTTTGCCATTACCTGGAAAAAGCGCCGCATACCCAAGAAACCAAGGTAGTACTGATCGCTCCGGCAACGGAGAATACCACGGCGATCGATGGATTTTTCAAGTTCTTACAACTGAACGATAAGGTAAGGAAGGCCTTTGACCAGAAGATCAAGGATCTGTCCGGTCATTTTCCAACACACTACTCCATCCCCCGCACCATGAAGCATATTAAGGCATCGGTATTATGGGTACATGATGAGGAAGACCAGGTTACGCCATTAAAAGACGTGGAAAAACTGATGCGCCAGCAGCCTTCTAATGTTGAATTTCTGATCACCAAGGGGCTGGGACACAACAGGATTTACCGGGATAATGAGGTCAAAAAGAAGATATTTTCCTTTCTGTAAGCCGGGAATTTCACTGATCGGTGGGTCTCACTCTTTTTTGATATTTACGACATTAATGTATTATTGCAAGGCTGAATGTAAGTAAGTTATTAGGTAATTCGTTAATAACCAATTACTTATAACCAATAACCACCCACTATGGCGAAGAACCTATTGATTGTTGAGTCTCCGGCTAAGGCCAAAACCATCGAAAAGATCCTAGGATCAGACTTCGAGGTGAAGAGTTGTTTTGGGCATATCCGGGACCTGGAGAAGGATGATATGGGGATCGATGTTAATAATAATTATAAGCCCCGTTATATTGTTCCGGAAGACAAGGAAAAGGTTGTGAAAGAACTGAAGCAGTTGGCCAAGAAATCCGAAGAGGTTTGGCTGGCAACGGATGAGGACCGAGAGGGGGAAGCCATCAGTTGGCATTTATGCGAAGTATTGGGTCTGGATCCGAAAGAAACCAAACGGATTGTGTTTCATGAAATCACTAAGCCCGCGATAGAGAAAGCGGTGAAAACGCCCAGAACCTTAAATCTTGATCTGGTGAATGCACAGCAGGCGCGCCGGGTGCTGGACAGGATCGTGGGTTTTGAGTTATCGCCTGTGCTGTGGCGTAAAATGAGCATGCGCAACAACCTCAGTGCAGGTCGGGTGCAGAGTGTGGCCGTACGGATCATCGTGGAAAGAGAGCGTGAAATCAATCAATTTTCTACTACCAGTTCCTTTAAGATAGACGCGCAGTTCACCGGTAAAGACATCAATGGTAAATCAGTTTCGTTTAAGGCAGAAGGTTCTCGCATCAACGCGGAGCAAGACGCGGAAAAATTCCTGGAAAGCTGCAAAGGCGCCAATTATACCGTAGCCGATATCCAGGTAAAGCCGGGTAAAAAATCACCTGCTCCTCCATTCACTACATCTACGCTCCAGCAGGAAGCGGGAAGGAAGCTGAGTTATGGGGTAAGCAGGACCATGCTTCTTGCACAAAAACTTTATGAAGCCGGTTACATCTCGTATATGCGTACAGACAGTGTAGCATTGAGTGATACAGCCATGCAGGATATTGGTGCGCACATTAAAACCACTTACGGTAACCAGTACTCGCAACCGCGCAGGTTCAAGAATAAAAACGAAAACGCACAAGAAGCGCATGAGGCGATTCGCCCCACATATATGGACCGCCAGAAAGTGGACATCGCCGATGCACAGAAACTATATGAACTGATCTGGAAGCGCACTATGGCTTCACAGATGGCAGATGCAGAGTTGGAAAAAACAACTGCGAAGATCAACATCAGCTCCAATGGTGAAACCCTTTCAGCGCAAGGTGAAGTATTGAAATTTGATGGCTTCCTTAAAGTATACATGGAAGGAAGGGACGATGAAGACGACGATGAAGAGAACAGCAGCATGTTGCCGCAACTGGCCGTGGGACAGGATCTGCAGCTGAAAGAACTTCGTGCCACAGAGCGTTTTTCCAGGGCCTCTCCCAGGTACACTGAGGCATCGCTCGTAAAAAAACTCGAAGAACTCGGTATTGGAAGACCGTCTACTTATGCACCAACCATATCCACGGTCATCAAACGCGGATATGTAGAGAAGCGCGACAAAGAAGGTGTGATCAGGGATTTTCGGGTACTCATGCTCGTAAGTGATAAGATCACTAAAAAGGTTGATCAGGAAACCACGGGTGCGGAAAAAGCGAAGTTGTTTCCAACGGATTTGGGTCTTGTAGTCACTGATTTTCTATTGCAACATTTTGATAATGTAATGGACTTCGGATTCACGGCTCGGATCGAAAATGAGTTCGATGAAATTGCCGAGGGCAAGGTGAAGTGGAACAAAATGGTGGATGATTTCTACCAGCCTTTTAAGAAGGAAGTGTTAGACACGATGGAGAATGCGCAGCGAATCAGTGGGGAAAGGGATCTCGGTGTAGATGCCGCAACAGGGAAGAAAGTTATTGCCCGCATGGGAAAGTTTGGTCCGATGGTTCAGATCGGCGATGTGAGTGATGAAGAAAAGCCCAAGTTTGCAAAATTGAAACCCAACCAGAGCATTGAGACCATCAATTACGAGGAAGCGATGGAACTGTTCCGCCTACCGCGCATCCTTGGTGAGTTTGAAGGAGCCGGGGTGCAGGTGAACATTGGAAGGTTTGGTCCATACATCGCGCACAATAAATTATTCTACTCCCTGAATAAGGAATTTGATCCATATGAAGTGACGCTGGATGAAGTCAC
>REAQ01000372.1 GCA_004294195.1 Sphingobacteriales bacterium
AGATACGGTATACCCAAGGGATTTACGCACATGTGCGCCAAATCCAAAAGTCGGGAAAATGGCAGGAACGTCACCCTGGATTGTAGGGCTTCCCACTTTTATACCCACCTCCCACATATTCCTCGGTTTAGGAGGGAACGAGTACAGGTTGTTCATGAATTCATTGTACTGGGGGAGCTTGCTGGACTGGTAGTAGGAAGAATCCGACCACACGTTTGTCTCCTGAGCAAAAGCAGATGAGGAGCAAACCAGAACGATCAGCCCTAAGAGAAATGAGTACTTTTTGCTTGCCATAATGTTAGAATTGTTAATGATTCTTTATTAGGGAACGGTGTCTTAAAAGAGTCCCCCCAATGTAGAACTCGACAAAAATATTTACATCGTACCGTATTAGCAAATTTAACATGACTAAAATGTATTGATTTATGCTGCTTTATGCCTGTAAAATCACGCCTAACCGAAAGATTGTTTCAAATTTTCTTAAGTTCGTTGCCGATTCATGAATTTCTCCACCGATATTATCGCCAGCGAGCTGCAGGTTTTTGAGTCCAGATTCAAGGCGTCCGTTGAAAGCACCGTCCCCCTGCTTGACCGGATCATGAAATACGTGGTCAAAACCAAGGGAAAGCAGCTCAGGCCTATGTTTGTGCTGCTGAGTGCCAAGCTCACTGGTGAGATCAATGACTCCACTTACAGAGCCGCATCCCTGGTTGAACTCCTTCATACCGCCTCCCTTGTACATGATGATGTGGTAGATGAATCCTTTGAAAGAAGGGGCTTTTTCTCGGTTTTTGCGCTCTGGAAGGCAAAAACTTCGGTATTGGTAGGCGACTATCTCCTGGCAAAAGGAATGTTGCTGGCGCTGGACAATGATGATTTCAAGATCCTTCAAATCCTTTCCCGCCCGGTAAAACTCATGAGCGAAGGAGAATTATGGCAGATGGAGAAAACCCGAAGCCTGAATATAGACGAGGAAACCTACTTCAAGATCATCACAGGTAAAACCGCCTCCTTACTGGCTTCTGCCTGTTCAGCCGGCGCATATTCGTCTACCCATGACCTTGAGATTGCGGAAAAAATGCGCCTGTTTGGTGAGCACGTGGGCATTGCCTTCCAGATAAAAGACGACCTTTTCGACTACGGAGATGCCGAAATTGGCAAACCTACTGGCATCGACATCAAAGAAAAGAAGATGA
>REAQ01000373.1 GCA_004294195.1 Sphingobacteriales bacterium
GAGGTCCTCGTCAATCACCATCACATCACTCACTTTTTGTTTCAACATGTCAAACTCGGCCTCCAATTCAGCCCGTAGCTTTTCGCTTCTACCCCTTGCCGACAGCCGAAGTTTTACCATTCCATAATTGGGTAAATAAGCCAGCTTGATATTGGAGGGAAGGGTAGATTCAAAATCCATGATGCGCTCCGCCAGAAATGATTCACCAATACCAGCAGTCAATAAAGTCCGATGAATGATGGGCGGCAGTTGAAATTTTTCTTGAAGTACAGGCAATACATGGTTGGTCATCATACCTTTCATCTCATGAGGAACTCCAGGCATACTCACAAAAACCTTTCTTTCTTTTTCAAACAACATACCAGGGGCAGTACCTCTTCTGTTTTGGATAACGGTACACACATCCGGCACTTCTGCCTGCTTGAGATTGCGTTCAATCATCGGCCTTTTCAGGATATTGAGAAAGATGTTCTTGACGTTGTTCAGTGCATCTTCGTTGATCACCAGTTTACCGCCGAAGTATTGGCATAAAAGGGGCTTTGTAATATCATCGGCAGTAGGGCCCAATCCGCCAGTAATTAGTATAATTTCACTCAACCGGCTTTCGTCATCAAGTGCTTTCCAGATATCTTCCCATACATCGCCAATGGCAACCCTCCGGTGTACCCATATACCAATTTTGTTGAGTTCCTGCGCCATCCATGCACTATTGGTATCGATGGTTTGTCCGATGAGCAATTCATCACCAATGGTGATGATCGATGCATACACATTTGCACTGGCCATAGACTTCAATTTATTTGCCAAGAATACCGTCCAGGCTCGCTTTGCCGGGACCTACCAACAGAATGGCCAGATATCCGGCCAAAAAGAGTGAGCCATGCTCTCCATCACCAAAGATATCACCGTTATGGGCTTTTAAAATGGCTACCAACATTGCGATGGCCAGCACAACTACCACAACCCGGGTGAATAGTCCTAAAATGAGAAATACAGAACAGAAGAACTCGGCAAATACCACCAACCCGAGGGAAAGTGTTGGACCCAGGCCGAGAAAATTCATGAAGTCTTCAATCCCATTGATCGTGGATGGAGGTTTATTTGAGGCCTTTGTGCCCCCTTTTTTTTTACTTTTTCGAATACTACTATGTTGATCTTGATGGATGTTACTACTTCCTCCAGCAGCAGCAG
>REAQ01000129.1 GCA_004294195.1 Sphingobacteriales bacterium
ATCGATTTTCGTATTTCCGAAACGGCAGAATATGTTCCGGCCTGGTTCGGTAAAAAAATTACGGATGCCTGTGAGAGCATCATCGATATCATTACCGATCCGGCGTTCAGGGAAATGACCGCCAACGCCATTCCGCCCGGAGACATGGTGGCTAACGAGAACGATCACTCGCACTTTATCGCTTTTGATTTCGGCGTTTGTGAAAATGAAAAAGGAGAACTGGAACCGCAACTCATCGAGATGCAAGGCTTTCCTACCCTATATGGTTTTGAAGCGTTTTATCCGGAAGTATTTATAAAGCATTTTCCCATCCCCAATAACTACAGTCACTACTTTAACGGACATACCAAGGAAAGCTATTTGAAAGAACTGAAGGATATGCTCATCGGGGACACACCGGTTGAGCACGTGATCCTGTTAGAGATCAAACCTTATGAGCAAAAGACAAGGATCGATTTCTTTTGCACCAAGGAGTATCTCGGCATAGAACCGGTTTGCATTACGGACCTCATCGCCGAAGGCAATGATCTGTTCTATATGCGCGATGGTGTAAAAACCAGGGTTGAAAAAATATACAACCGAATCATCTTTGATGATCTTCACGCCAACAGGGAGAAACTCGGTGAGATCATTGACATTCGCAAACCCTGGAACGTACAATGGTTCCCACATCCCAACTGGTTTTACCGCATCAGCAAATACACCCTGCCTTTTATTCAACATCCTTATGTGCCGGAAACTTTTTTCCTGAACGAAGTGAAACAGATCCCGGGCAAGCTGGAAGACTTTGTATTGAAACCACTGTTCTCCTTTGCTGGACAAGGGGTGGTGATTGATGTAACCCAGGAAGATATCGACAATGTGAAAGATCCCGAGAACTGGATCCTGCAGCGAAAAGTGAAATATGCCGATGTGATCAAGACACCTGACGGCGGTGCAAAAGTGGAGATCCGAATGATGTACATTTGGAAAGACGGAGATGCACGTCCTACCCTGCTTACCAATCTCACGCGGTTGAGTAAAGGGAAAATGATTGGGGTACGATATAACAAAGACAAAGAATGGGTTGGCGCATCGGTCGCATTCTTTGAACAATTATAAAATGGCAAATATTAACGATATTCCCTTAAAACATCTGATCAGCGGCATAGCCGGCAGATACGTTCATGGCGAGAAATGCACAATGGGTATTGTGGAGATCGAGAAAGGCAGCTTACTTCCTTTGCATCATCATCCGCATGAACAACTTACATACATTCTGGAAGGAGAACTGGAAATGACCATTGGCGGAGAAACGATGACGCTACGACAAGGAGATTATTTTGTAATTCATTCTAATGTGCCGCATTCTGCGGTGGCACATGTGGCGTGTAGGGTTATGGATGTTTTTGCGCCGGTGAGAGAGGAATACAGGTGACAATCAATCATAACAGACATACAGTAATACAGACATTCAGTAGTGGGTATTCTGGATTTCTGATATCCAGGGTACCCCTTCAGATTTCCAGACCTTCCGTTTGCCAACTTCGGATTGCCTGTATTACTGTATGTCCGTTATGACTGATTTCCAAAACTATTCTTCCGCTGTATTCTTCGCCGCCCCCAGCACCGCATACGCATTTTTCACCACCACTTTCTGCCCTTTCATCACATCAGGATTCATGATTTGGATTCTTCCATTGTTGCGAATACCCATTTGCACTTCGGTCATGTTAAACTTGTCTGCACCGGAACTGATGAACACATAAGACTTGCCAAGATAATCCACCACCGCTTCTTCCGGTAAGCTGACTGCATTGGCCGAGCTGGTTTTGATGGTTGCCTGCAAGTACATTCCGGGAAGCAGGTGCGCCGGATGGGTTTCAAAATGACAATGCACCGTTCCGCTTCTGTTCTCGTCCAGGTTGCGCGTCACCAGGATGATCTCTCCCGGATATTTTTTATTGGGCTCGTCCACAAAATTAATAGTGACCTGCTGACCCACTTTGATCTTCGGCATGTCTTTCTGGAATATGGTGAGTGCGGCATGGATATCATCCGGATTGATCAATTCAAACAACACATCCGAAGGCTGCACATACTTACCGATGTTCACATTTACTTTAGATACATATCCATTGATGGGTGAATACAGCGCTACGCTTTTTGAAATGGTTTGCTCATTCAGTTTATCGGGATTGATGCCGATGAGTTTCAGCTTCTCGGCATTGGCTTTTAACATCACGCGCTGGCTATTAAATTCTGCTTCCGCCTGCTGGAATGTTTTACCGGCATTTACGTTGCTTTCATTCAACTCTTTTTGCCTGTTATAATCTTGTTCAAGGTAAACCAGTTTCGCCTTGCCCATCAGGTAGTCCTGCTGCAACTGGATCAGCGCCTGGTCTTCCATCACACCGATCACCTGGCCCTTTGACACACGCATTCCCGGCATGAGGCTTGTGCGCTGAAGATATCCGCCCATCGGGAAGCTTATCGAAACTATATTCTGTGGGGGCACGTCCACCACTCCGTTCACGGCGAGATCTTCATACATCGTAACCGTTTCGGGCATGCCGACTTCAATCCCACCTGTTTTCACCTGTTCAGCGGTAACCACGGTTGAGACGGCTGAGCCTTCCTTTGGCTCCACCGGATCTGCGCCTGCTTCCTTCTTATCTGAACCACAACTGGTAAAGATGATCGCCAACAAAAGAACTGTATATGATTTGTGCAACATGATCAATTTCCTTTTACATATTCCCATTCTGTATGGGTGGTTTTCAATGCAGCCAATGCGTCCAGATAGGCCAGTTTGATATCGATGGCCTGACGCATGAGCGCTGTCCATTCCACATAGCTGATGTTTCCGGTACGGTAACTGATGGAAGCCTGGCTGATAAGCTGCTCTGCCTGCCTAAGTCCCGTTTGCTCATAGAATTTAAGCGTAGCCATATGCTTCAAATAAAGCTCTTGCAATTGTGCAAACCGGTTCTTGTATTGTGCTTCTGCGGCAGACATCTGCAGTCTCGACATCTCTTTATTCACTTCACCGGCTTTCATCCTTTGCTTAACGGCACCGTTAAAGATGGGTATCCCCAGCACCATGCTGTAAATGCTGAACCTATCGCCACTACCATAGTATTTCTGTGCTACCCCATCCGGAGATTGCCATCCGATGATGGATTGGTTGCTGTAGCCAAGCGTCAGTTCCGGTGCCAGTGCGGCACGCTGTGTGTTGATCTCTGCATCATAAACGGTCTGCTGAGACTGCCAATAAGCTACCAGAGGATTGCGCGCACCAGCAGTGTCCAACCCTACCGTCAGGTTAGTGCCTTTTTCGGCAGGCAGATATTTTTCGGTTACCCGTAACAGGTAGCTAAGTCTTTGTTGAACCAAAGCCAAATCATGCCCCAACTGTTCTTTCTGTAAAGTCTGCATGGTCACCTGGGTTTCAGCTGCCGTTTTCTCAATCATCGGACTCTCACCAGTACGATACCTGAGCTCTGCCGCTTTCAGCAGATTTGCATACACGGTGTCTAACTGATGTAAGAGTTCCACACGGAGTTGGTTGTCTTGCATACCGTAATATGCCAACCGAATTTCCCTTCGGATCTCGGCCTCGCGGAGAGAGAGGTTTGCATCCGCCGATATCTTTTGTGCATTATACAATTCCTTTTGCCGGCGATAGACCGATGGCATATAAAATCCCTGGTTCACAAAGAACCTTGTGTCATTGTTGAAACTGTTGATGTTACCATACTCCGCACCAAACTGTGTTTTCGGCAAGGCAAAGGTGCGTTCACCCAGGGACTGCCAATAGGCAGAAGCTTTTCGGTCTGCCTCAAGTTGGAGGTTTTGCCTTACCCCCATGGACAGCATGCTGTCCAATAACAAAGGCTTTCCGGTTGTTTGCGCCTTTGTTGGTACAGCAGAAAACAGGAGCAGTGGAATCAATACCCCTGCAAGGTTCACGGTGGGCTTTCGTTTTTCAAGCCAATAATATAACAACGGTAAAACGATCAGGGTCAACATAGTAGCGGTGATCAATCCACCAATCACAACGGTGGCCAATGGCCGTTGCACTTCCGCTCCCGCACTTTGGCTGAGTGCCATTGGCAGAAAACCCAAAGACGCCACCGCCGCGGTCATTAACACAGGGCGCAAACGAAGCGAAGTGCCTTCCATGATGATCTTCTTTACATCGGTCATGCCTTCTTTTTTCAACCGGTTGAATTCTGTGATCAATACAATTCCATTGAGTACCGCCACACCAAACAATGCAATAAAACCAACGCCCGCAGAAATACTAAAGGGCATGCCACGCATCCAAAGACTCAACACTCCGCCAATAGCCGATAAAGGAATGGCGGTATAGATCATCAATCCATATTTGATGGACCCGAATGCAAAATACAACATGATGAAGATGAGTGCCAGAGCCACGGGAACCGCGATGCTCAAGCGTTTTTTAGCTTCAACGAGGTTCTCAAACTGACCGCCGTAATGAATGTAATAACCTGCCGGCATATTGAGCTGCTTGTCTACTTTAGTTTGAAGTTCCGCCACCACGGACTGCACGTCCCGGCCTCGGGTATTAAATCCAACAATAATCCTTCGCTTTGCGTCTTCCCGTTGGATCTGATTGGGACCCACTTCCAGGTTGATGTCCGCCAC
>REAQ01000376.1 GCA_004294195.1 Sphingobacteriales bacterium
ATGGACTTAGGGTAGATGCGGTAGCTTCGATGCTTTATCGTGATTATTCGCGTAAAGAAGGCGAGTGGCGACCTAATATTTTCGGAGGACGTGAGAATTTGGAAGCAATTTCTTTCTTGCGTGAGATGAATGAAACGCTTTACGCCAATTTTGAAGGCATACAAACTATAGCTGAAGAATCGACCGCTTTTTCGGGTGTTTCACGTCCTACGTACATTGGCGGGTTGGGCTTTGGCATGAAGTGGATGATGGGCTGGATGAACGACACACTCAAATTCTTCAAAGAAAATCCGCTTTTCCGCCGCTATCATCATGGCATGATTAGCTTTAGTTTGGTGTATGCGTTTTCAGAAAACTTTATGCTACCGCTCTCGCATGACGAAGTAGTGCATGGCAAAGGACCGCTCATAGACCGTATGCCTGGAGATGAATGGCAGAGATTTGCTAATCTAAGGACTATGTACGGCTATATGTTCACACACCCAGGCACAAAGTTGCTTTTTATGGGAGGCGAGTTCGGGCAAACGAATGAATGGAATCATGACCATCAGTTGAACTGGAATTTATTGAATTATGCCCCAAACAAAGGCGTTTCGGCTTATATCAAGGCATTGAATAAACTTTATACCTCCGAACCTGCGATGTATGAAAAAGGCTTTGATGCTACTGGTTTTGAATGGATAGAGCATAATGATTATACGAACTCAGTCGTTACTTACCTGCGCAAAGGCAAAAATCCAGCCGAAGCGATAGTAGTAGCTTGTAACCTTACGCCTGTCCCACGCGATAGCTATAGGATTGGCTTGCCTGCCACTGCCGAACTGGTGGAAGTGCTGAATAGTGATGCTGATGAGTTTTGGGGTAGCAACTACAAGACCCAAGCCGTAATAACGGTAGAAGAAGCCCCAGCACATGGACGCACGCACTCCGCAGTGGTTACGATTCCGCCACTTTCAACTGTTATTTGGAAAATAAAAATTGCCTTGCCTGCCCCCGCCGAAGCAGAGGCAGGCAAGGTAAAGACTACTTCCAAAGCTAAAACCAAAAAAGCGTAGGGCAAATCAGTAGTGGTCAGTCTTTCTTAGGAACGAGTAAAAAATAACTTGAGAATATTTAGCCACGCTGTAAGCGTCTGTTATCGAGCTTTTACGCGGTTAGGCAATACCAACAGACGCTTAC
>REAQ01000130.1 GCA_004294195.1 Sphingobacteriales bacterium
GCCAATGATATCGATGTTGTCCATGAAAATGCCAAGAAAGACCATAACATCGTCATCGTTAGTACCTGCGGGTTTATTGATCGCGCTAAGGAGGAATCCATCAATACCATCCTTTCTCAGGTTGAGCTAAAGAAGAAAGGAGAACTTGATAAGGTCTATGTGACGGGCTGCCTGAGTGAGCGCTATAAGCAGAATCTTGAGGCTGAGATTCCGGAAGTAGATGCATATTTCGGGACCATGGAACTCCCTCAGATCCTAAAACGTTTTGAAGCCGACTACAAAGCGGAGTTGATCGGCGAAAGGTTATTGGCTACACCTTCACACTATGCCTACATGAAGATCAGTGAAGGCTGTAACCGCACCTGCTCTTTCTGTGCCATACCCCTGATGCGTGGTAAGCATGTAAGTAGACCCATAGAAGAACTCGTAACCGAAGCTAAGAGACTGGTACAACGGGGTGTGAAAGAGATCATGCTGATCGCACAAGAACTGACGTACTACGGTCTGGACATATACAAGAGCCGGGAGTTACCCAAACTCCTGCATGCACTCGCTGATGTTGAAGGATTGGAATGGATCAGATTGCACTATGCATATCCTTCAAAATTCCCACTGGAGATCATTGACGCCATCCGCGAAAGGGAGAACATTTGTAATTATCTCGATATGCCATTGCAACATGCGAGCAACCAAATGTTGAAGGCAATGAAAAGACAGATCACCCGTGAAGAAATGAACGATCTCATCGGCGAGATCAGGCACCGGCTCCCGGAGATCTGTTTGCGTACAACCTTGATCGCTGGCTTTCCTGGGGAAACACAGGATGATGTGGAAGAGATAAAAGACTTTCTCAGACTGCATGAGTTTGAAAGGGTCGGCATCTTCCAATATTCCCATGAAGAAGGCACCTCCGCTTATGATATTGTGGACGATGTACCCGCTGAAGTGAAAGAAGAACGTGCCAGCGAGATCATGGAACTGCAGCAGGACATCAGTTTCGAGAAAAACAAAGCCAAAGTTGGCAAGACTTACAAAGTGCTGGTTGATAAAAAAGAATCTGGCAGATACATCGGCAGAACGGAATTTGACAGCGTGGAAGTAGATAACGAGGTCATCATTCAAACTTCCCGTAAATTGATGCCCGGAGATTTTGTGCAGGTGAAAATCACGAAGGCCTACGATTTTGACCTGGAAGGTGAACTGGTTTCCTAATACCCAAACCCAAGGACTGTGAATTCTTCCGCGAGTGTTTTGCCATACGAACAGACAGGTGCATTTTCAGGACTCGTCATTGACTACCTGAATGCAGCACCAGCGTTGCAATCTATGTATCACGCGGAACCTAACTTGAATGGCCTCCGTGTAGCGGTTGCCCAGCGCAGATTACATCCGGTGAACAGGCCGCTTCTTCATGATGTTTTCAAAGACCTGTATGCCAAGCAGGCATCGCAAAAGCAAGCGGAAAATATCCAAAGTCTTTTGTCTGAGCATACTTTCACCATCTGCACCGCGCATCAACCTAATATATTTTCCGGCTATCTATACTTTGTTTACAAGATCCTTCATGTGATCCGCATTGCGGAGACCATGAAAACTGAAATGCCAGACCTGCATTTTGTTCCAGTTTATTATATCGGTTCGGAAGACAATGACCTGGAAGAACTGGGCCAGGTGAAAGTGGATGGGGTGAAAATGGTTTGGCAAACAAAACAAAAGGGGGCAGTAGGTAGAATGAAGGTTGACAAAGCCTTGCTGCAACTCATCGCCCAGTTGGAAGGTCAGCTTGGGGTGCATCCTCACGGTGCAGCATTGATTTCAGTGCTACGGGAATCGTATAAGGAAGGATCAACCATCGCAGCGGCTACAAAAGCGCTTGTTGATCATCTCTTCTCCCAATATGGCCTGCTGGTATTGGATGCGGATGATGCCCGTTTGAAATCAGTGATGAAGCCCATTTTCACCAACGACCTTCTTGAACACGATGCACATCGCCTCGTAAGTCATGTAGGGGAAGAAATGCAGCATCAGTACAAAGTTCAGGTGAACCCCAGGGAGATCAACTTATTTTATCTCATCGATGGCTTGCGGGAGCGCATCGTTGAAACCAATGGTTTCTACACCACAGAGTCGGGGGCAATTAAAATGACCCGGCAGGAGATCCTGCAATTGATGGATGATCATCCGGAGTGTTTCAGTCCCAACGTAGTATTAAGGGCGCTCTACCAGGAGTCCATCCTTCCGGATATTGCCTTTGTAGGCGGCGGTTCAGAAATTGCATACTGGCTTGAGCTGAAGCCCATGTTTGATCATTTCAAAGTGCCCTTGCCTGCACTGATACTGAGGAATAGTTTCATTGTGGCAAAGACAGAAGATGAACAGAAACTGAAGACATTCGGTTTAGGCATTACAGACCTGTTTGCCGGTGAGTTTGCGCTTATCGATAAATATGTAAAAACACATTCATCAAAGGTCCTGGATACAGAGAATGAACGAGCGGCCGCTACAGAAATGTTTAAAGGTCTTAAGGTAAAAGCTGCTGCGGTTGACCAAACCCTTGTTCAGCACATAGAAGCGCTTGAGACCAAATTGGATAAGAAGCTTACTGATGCAGGTAAAAAAATCCTGCGTGCAGAAAAAAGAAAGTTTGAAACTGAGAAGTTACAGCTTCTCAAACTCAGGAATAAGATATTCCCCAACGGTACCCTACAAGAGCGGGTGGATAATTTCATGCCATACTATGCCATGTATGGCACTGAATTTATAGACATGCTGTACAACCATTCGCTGTCCCTAGAGCAACAGTTCTCTATAATAGCTATTAGCTAGTAGCTAATAGCTATTAATAGCCTGACTTGTCTGCATTGGTTACTTCAGCAGAAGAGAGTCCATTTCTTTTGCGGGCTTCTTCAACAATTACTGCTGTGGCAGTTGCGCCAATCCTTGTTACGCCCAATTCTTTCATCTTCATCAGCTCATCAAGTGTTCTTACGCCGCCTGCAGCTTTCACTTGAACGCCAGGTGCCACGTTCTTTGCCATAAGTGCCACATCTTCTAGCGTAGCTCCTCTTGTAGAAAATTTTCCATCTTCGCCTTTTACAAATCCATAGCCAGTGGACGTTTTGACAAAGGCCACTGGGATCTCGTTACAGATCTGACAAAGTTTTATCTTATGCTCGTCTTTTAAGTAATCGTTTTCAAAAATCACTTTCAGGATAGCGCCATGCTTCAAGCATTCGTCGTTGATCGCCTTGATCTCATCCGCCACATAGGTCCAGTCGCCACTCAATACTTTTCCGATGTTTACCACCATGTCTATCTCGTGACACCCTTGTTCGCATGCAAGTTTTGTCTCAGCCAGTTTGATGGTTGTGGTATGACTGCCATGCGGAAAACCGACAACAGTAGATACCAGCACTCCACTTCCCTTCAACCTTGCAGCGCAAAGTGGAACGGCATAGGGCTTAATGCAAACAGAAGCTGTTTTATAGTGAATAGCTTGCTGTAATCCTTTTTCCAGATCTTCATCCGTCATGGTAGGATGGAGCAGGGAATGGTCGATCATTTTCGCGATTGCTTCAATATTGTATTGCATCTTTATAGCTTATTCGTTATCCAATGTATTCTTCCAACCGGCTGCTTTCAGTTTGGTAATTTTTACCTGCACTTCATCAGCCATATCTGTTTTGAATTTATCCATTTGTTGGCCGATGTTTTCTTCAAATGCGCCGATGATTTGTGCTGCCAGGATGCCCGCATTTTTAGCGGCGTTCAATGCAACAGTTGCTACGGGTACCCCATTGGGCATTTGCAGGATCGACAAAATGGAATCCCATCCATCTATGGAATTGGACGATTTCACAGGAACCCCTATGACCGGCAGTGAGGTCAGTGCTGCCACCATACCGGGTAAATGTGCTGCACCACCAGCTCCTGCGATGATCACTTTCAGTCCCCTTGCTCTTGCACTTTGTGCGTACTCCACCATCCTCGCGGGGGTGCGATGTGCAGAAACCACGGTGAGCTCATAAGAAATGCCAATGCCCGACAAAAATTCTGCCGCTGCCTTCATGACGTCAAGGTCACTGTCTGATCCCATGATGATTCCTACCTGTGGTTTGAACATGTATTCTCGTATTTGGGTTAACTTACAACTTTGAAGGCATTCTTGATCTTCCGGGCCTGCAACATCAGGTCTGCCTTGTCTTTATGCATCACGGTGACATGACCCATCTTTCTTCCCGGTGAGGTCTGTGCCTTTCCATACAAATGCACAAAAGCATGCGGGATCTCCATCACTTCCTTCAACCCTTCATATTTAACAGGTCCTTTGTGCCCTTCAGCCCCAATGATATTGATCATGATGCTGGGAAGGATCGGGTCTGTGTCGCCAAGCGGATATTGCAACAAGATACGCCAGAGCATATCAAACTGCGAGCAATAATGCGCTTCAATGGTATGGTGTCCGCTATTGTGTACACGGGGTGCCGTTTCATTTACCCAAACATCGCCTTCCTTATCAATGAACATCTCGATGGCAAACAAGCCGGCACTCTGGAAATTTTTCGCTACTGCCAGCGCAATGGCTTCCGCACGCCAGAGGGTTTTTTCCGGGATCGAT
>REAQ01000377.1 GCA_004294195.1 Sphingobacteriales bacterium
AGACTCTCCACTGAATACTACCAAGTGGTGGGTCAATGGGGCCTGATACGCTCTGCCGGAAATGTGGGTGGCTACTATACCCTGCTGTTCAGAAAGATCAAGCGAGAG
Organism: Sphingobacteriales bacterium; assembly: GCA_004294195.1. GTDB lineage: Bacteria > Bacteroidota > Bacteroidia > Chitinophagales > Chitinophagaceae > Pollutibacter. The sequence goes on from REAQ01000377.1 coordinate 109, forward strand.
TGGGTAATTGTCTCAGACCACTCGAGCTAGGGCAGAGATTGTGGGGCAAAGGGCAGAGTGGTGCAAGACTCTGCCCTCTGCCCTCTGCCCTACAACCTCTGACCTTTGCTTTACAACCTCTGACCTCAATTGTTCGTCTCATTATCATTAAACTCAATTTTATGTTCCTATTATTCCTTGGCTTCGTCATCTTCCTCGTCAGCATTGCCTTATTGCGGGGTCAGGAACCCTTACAGAAAATCGGAAAAGGCATTCGTATTCTCTCTTTTGTATTAATCGCCGTTGGTCTACTCAGTTCCTGTTTTGTTCAGATCGATGCAGGTCATGTAGGTGTTAAGTCTTTGTTTGGTAAAGTTCAAAACGATGTCCTCAACTCAGGACTCCATTTTGTGAATCCACTGGTGAGTGTAAAGGAATTGGATATAAAGACAATGAACTATACCATGAGCGGTATTCATGATGAAGGAACAAAATCAGGAGACGATGCGATCAGGGTACTAACGGCAGATGGTCTTGAAGTCACCATCGACTTGTCCGTACTCTATCGCGTGGTGCCTGCAGATGCACCGAAGTTGATCCGGGAGATCGGCGAAAACTATGAAGACAAAATCGTTCGTCCTATCACACGTACACGGATACGCGACAACGCCGTTTATTACGAGGCCATCGCGCTATACTCCACTAAGCGGGATGAATTCCAAAACAGAATCTTTAAAACGATTGATGAAGATTTCCGCAAACGGGGGCTTCTGCTGGAAAATCTTTTGGTAAGAAACATCACACTGCCCACTCCTGTAAAAGCAGCGATTGAAAGAAAGATCGAAGCAGAGCAGGAAGCGCAGAAAATGCAGTTTGTGTTGCAGAAAGAAAAGCAAGAAGCGGAGCGTAAGCGTGTGGAAGCGCAGGGTATTTCAGATTACCAGCGTATCATCAGCGAGAGTTTGTCAGACAAACAATTGCAATACGAGCAAATCAAAGCACAGAAAGAAATTGCCACTTCACCGAACACTAAAATTATTTTTATGGGAAAAGGAAGTGCGCCAGTAATTCTTTCAGATAAATAGTTTTTT
>REAQ01000131.1 GCA_004294195.1 Sphingobacteriales bacterium
CCAGCCCCAATCAACTGTTTATGAGGGCGAAATCGGTCTCTCTTTGGGTGCTGCCCACTATTTTGGCGATTTGAATAACCGTGCTGCCTTCAATCGGCCCAAAATTGCCATCGGTGCATTTTACCGGAAGCAGGTTGGCGATTATATAGGCGTTAGGTTTGGATTTCACTATGCCCAGCTCGGCTATTCTGATGTGTACAGTAAGAACGAATTTCAAAATAGACGGAACCTGAGTTTTAATACAAGTATCTGGGAGGTGGCCCTCCAGGGAGATTTCAATTTCTTCCGTTTTGTGCCCGGCGATCCTGATTACATCTTCACGCCTTATATCACCCTGGGCATTGGTGTGTTTGGATACGATCCTTATGCCTTCCTGAACGATGAGAAGCAATTTCTGCGGCCTTTGGGCACCGAAGGTCAGGGTAGTTCACTCTATCCGGAGCGGAAACCATATGGTAGCACCGGATTTTGTTTCCCACTGGGTATGGGCGTAAAATATAATATGAGCCCTTTGGTAAATGTGGGTTTTGAAGTAGCCTATCGGTTTACAGGCACAGACTACCTGGATGATGTGAGTACCACTTATGCCGGACCGGCTGCATTCCCACCAGACGCCAATGGCAACCCTACCGTAGCATCTCTCTTACAGGACAGGAGTTATGAAACCGGCACACCCATAGGTGTAGCGGGCAGGCAACGGGGATTCAGCTCACAAAAGGACGGCTATATCTTTGCCGAGTTCACCGTCAGCTTTAACCTGACCTCTTACCGCTGCCCAACGGCCCGGTGAGGTTGAAGTTGGAAGGTGGAAGGTGGAAGTTCTGCTTCCAACATTACCGCATTGCCGCAACTTGTCCCGCAAAGCGGGATTGTCAAATTACCGCATTATATTTGGCTTCCATGGATCTCAAGGACCAGATCATACCAGATAGGCTGCCCCGCCATATTGCCATCATCATGGATGGAAATGGAAGATGGGCAGAGGAAAAGGGCCAGGACAGGCTCTATGGCCATTTTCATGGCGTAGAAAGCGTTCGCAATATTGTGGAAGGCTGCGCTGAATTAGGCATTGAATACCTCACCCTGTACGCTTTTTCCACGGAGAACTGGGACCGCCCGGTCACGGAGGTTACCGGCCTGATGGAACTTCTGGTGGAAACCATCCGAAAAGAGGTGCCGATCCTGAATAAGAACAATATCCGCTTACACGTCATCGGAGCACTGGACATGTTGCCGGAATACGCCCATAATGCCTTGCAGGAAGCCCTGCAGCTCACCTCCCAGAACACTGGCCTGAACCTTGTGATGGCGCTCAGCTACAGCTCCCGCTGGGAGCTGGTGGAAGCCGTCAGAAAGGTGGCCATGGACGTAAAGGCGGGCAAACTTGACCCTGCAGCCATCAACCAGGATCTGCTGAGTCAGTATCTGGCTACCAGTGAATTCCCCGATCCTGAACTTATGATCCGCACCAGCGGGGAGTACCGGATCAGCAATTTCCTTTTGTACCAACTGGCCTACGCTGAACTATACTTCACCTCCACCCGCTGGCCCGATTTCCGGAAGGAAAACCTATATGAAGCCATCGTGGACTTCCAGAAAAGGGAGCGCCGTTTCGGTAAAACTACCCAGCAGATCAAACAGGAGACAGCAGAACATTTACCCTAAACTCCCTATTTCGCAGGCTATTTAACAAAGCATTCAAAGAAAAGCCGTTATTTTGCCGCCTAATTCAGAAAATTGTAGAATCCGGATGCGCGTTTTTGGTACTCTCCTACTGCTTACTGCTTTTTTTTATGCCAACACCGCATTTGCGCAGACGGAACCCGTCGTGCCCGCAAAAACGGATACCCTTCCACCCACACAGGATACGGTACCTGCCACTTCTGTTGATCCCGAGTTGCTGAATATCCTGAACTCGAAGGTTCCCAAGAAATACGTGATCCAGGAAATCAAGGTAACGGGTGCGAAGTTGTTTGATCCCGCCATCGTGATCTCCGTTTCCGGACTGGCCGTTGGAGATGAAGTAACCCTACCGGGTGGTGATTTGTTCTCCAAAGCCATTAACAGGTTGTGGACACAGAATATGTTCACCAACATCAACGTGTTCATCACGAAGGTAGAAGGTAGAAACATCTGGATTGAAATTGTGGCGCAGGAAAGACCCATGCTGGCTGATTTCAAATTCAAGGGCGTAAAGAAGAATGAGGGCGATGAGTTGCGGGATAAAGTAGGCGTGTTCCAGAATAGAGTAGTCACGGATAACATGCGGCTCTCGGCCATCGATAACATCCGCAAATATTATATTGAGAAAGGCTTCATGAGTGTGGATGTGAAGATTGAAGAGACACCGGACGTAAAGAATGCCAACAAAACTTTTTTCACTTTCGTTGTAGATAAAGGCAAGAAGGTAAAGATCGATAACATCCATTTCTTTGGCAACGAAGAGGTATCTGAACTGGCACTCAAACGCCAGTTGAAAGGTACCAAGGAAATGAGTAAGGTTACCTTGTATCCGCCACCCCTGAACAGTCCATATGGCGAAGTAAAGACCCAGAGCTTCCAGCAGTTCATGAAAGATAAGGGGTATCTGCATCCTTCCATGATCCGCGACTACCTTGAACCCTGGTTCCGATTCAAGATGTTTGCGAATGCCAAATTCAACGAGAAAAAATATCTCGAGGATAAAGAGAAGGTCATCGCTTATCTCAATTCATTGGGCTATCGTGATGCTCAGATCATTGCCGATACACAGTACCTCAATTCAAGGGGCAACCTGAATGTTGATTTTAAGATCGATGAAGGAGGCAAATACTACTTCGGCAATATCGGCTGGAAAGGAAATACCAAATATGGTGATTCTGTTTTGTCCATGTTGCTCGGCATTAAGAAAGGCGATACGTACAATATCAACACCCTGAACAAGCGCCTCGGTAAAGAGCTTTCACAGGAAGGTGGTGACATCAGTTCATTGTATATGGACGATGGATATCTGTTCTTCCAGATTGAACCAGTGGAAACAGCGGTGTACAATGACACCATTGATTTTGAGATCAGGTTGCGCGAAGGTCCGCAGGCCACGATTAAGAATATCAACATTACGGGTAACGATAAAACGAAAGAGTACGTTATCCGCAGGGAATTGCGCACGGTACCGGGCGAGAAATTCTCAAGGTCTGACCTGATCCGTTCACAACGTGAGATCGTTAACCTTGGATATTTTGAACAGGAGAAACTCGGCATCCAGCCCGTGCCCAACCAGGAAGACGGAACGGTGGATATCAACTATTCTGTGGTTGAAAAATCATCTGACCAGTTGGAACTTTCTGCAGGCTGGGGCGGTGGTATCGGTCTTACGGGTACGCTGGGTGTAACCTTCAACAACTTCTCGATCAAAAATATTTTCCGGAAAGAGACCTGGGATCCATTGCCTTCCGGTGATGGTCAGAAGCTCAGCGCAAGGTTCCAGAGTAACGGTAGGTATTTCCGTTCGCTCAACTTCTCCTTCACGGAACCCTGGCTTGGCGGTAAGCGCAGAAATTCATTGACCGTGAGTGTGTTTAGTAATAAGTTCTCCAATGCATTCAATCCGAATACGGGTCAGTTTGACCGTAAATATTCTGATTCATCCTTCCTGAAAACAACAGGTATTACGGTTGCATTTGGTAAGCAGTTGAAATGGCCTGATGACTTTTTCAATCTCGTGACTTCATTCAACTTCATTAACTATAATGCACGGAACTATCCCATCTTCCCGGGCTTCAGCAACGGTACTTCCACCAACATCAGTGTAAAGTTTGCATTGCAGCGCAGCTCAATAGATGCACCGATCTTCCCACGCAGTGGTTCTAACTTCCTCTTGAGTGCAGCCTTTACGCCGCCATGGAGTTATATGCGTGGGATCAATGAAGCCGATATCTTCAGACTGGTGGAGTTTCATAAATATCGCTTCACAGGGGAATGGTTTGTGCCAATTGGCAAAGCAACCGGTGCAGAGAAGAACCGGCAATTTGTATTGCGTGTAGCCATCAAATATGGTTTCATCGGAAGATACAATCCTCAGTTGCCGATCTCTCCATTTGAAAGATTCCAGGTGGGTGATGCAGGTTTAACAAACAATTTCGGTATTCTGGGGTATGATATAGTAGCCCATCGCGGATATCCCGTGTATGAGTCTTCTGATCCTTCCGTGAACCCGGATCAGCAGCAGGCCACAAGGTTCTTTACCATCTTTAATAAGTATACCATGGAGATGCGCTACCCGCTGGTGACCAACCCGAGCAGTACCATCTTCGGTCTGGTGTTCTTCGAAGCAGCGAATGGCTGGTACTCCTTCAAAGAGTACAATCCGTTCCGGTTGAGGAGGTCAGTGGGCGTGGGTATGCGCTTTTTCCTGCCGATGTTTGGTTTGCTGGGCTTCGACTATGGTGTGGGTCTCGACAGGTTTACGAATGGTGCGAGGTGGAAAGATGCTACGAGGTTCACCTTCATGTTGGGCTTCGAACCAGATTAACAGAATATAGATTCACTTAAAAGATATGCCATGAAAAAGATCCTGATTCTTGCCATCTGTGTCTTCGCACTGGGAGGCGTAAGCCAGGCC
>REAQ01000132.1 GCA_004294195.1 Sphingobacteriales bacterium
GGCGGTGGTGGACCTTACCACAGCGGCAGTGTGGAAACCACCTTGCTCAGCATCAAAGGGATCAAGATCGTTTATCCTTCCAATGCTGCAGACATGAAAGGCTTGATGAAAGCGGCCTTCCTCGATCCAAATCCAGTGCTGATGCTGGAACACAAAGGTCTTTATTGGAGCAAGGTGCCGGGAACGGAAGGTGCCAAGCGTCCGGAGCCATCCAGGGATTATATTCTTCCGCTCGGCAAAGGCAAGATTGTATTAAATGCAAGCGATGCTGCGGTGAACGAGGGTAACAGCTGTTGCGTGATCACCTATGGTATGGGTGTGTATTGGGCGCTCGCTGCTGCTGCTGAACATCCGGGCCGTATTGAAGTAGTGGATCTCCGCACCCTTTATCCGCTGGATGAAGAGCTGGTGATGACTGTTGTAAAGAAACATGGCAAATGCCTGGTACTAACAGAAGAGCAGCAAAACAATTCTTTTGCGGAAGCACTTTCGGCAAGGATCTCTCATACCTGCTTCAGATGGTTGGATGCGCCCGTGGAAGTGATGGGTGCTTTGAATGTGCCGGCCATTCCAATGAATACGATTCTTGAACAGGAAGTACTGCCCAATGCCAAGAAGCTGTCTGCCAGGCTAAACGCCTTACTGCAATCCTGATCTAGCTTTCAGCGGGTCTCAAAAAATCAAGATCATTAAAAGAGATGGGCTTGTGGAGCAAACGATAACGCTCCTCGGGAATATCTTGCGGTGGTGAGGGCTGATACCCACTCATCAGGTAGAGCCGCATGTTGGGATAAACATCCACGATCTCTCTGGCTTTGCTCCAGCCCGGACCGTCTGGCAGGTTGTTATCCAGAAACAAAATATCCGGCCGAAAGGTTTTCAGCTTTTCTATTCCATCTGTAAGTGTCAACGCGAAATGAACATTGTATTGGCGATGCTGCAGATAATTTTTCATTAGCATACACAGGTCTGCTTCGTCGTCAATGATCATGATATTTCTTCCTTGGTCCATCTGCTGTAAAAATTAGTGTTTAACCATTAATTAAACGAATTGTTTAAGGATGCTCCTCACAGGATTGATCATAAGGCCGTGGTGTGGAAATGGGGCCCGTTGTCTCCCCATTTTGGGGAAGTATTTCTACAGATTTCCCCATTGACGGGTAAGCATGCTGTCATTAAGATGAAGCCTTCAGGAGAGAACCCGCAACCCATCAGGGTTTCATAATTAATTGCAGACTGATGGTTTTTTGGACCTGAACTTGGTATGTATAAATACGATACCAGTGTAAACTTCAAGTGCAGGGATTATGATGAAACAACAGGCGGTACAAAAGCAGCAGGCAAGGATTCTTCCGCAGCAAATCCAGTTGTTGAATATTTTCCATCTCACCTCGATGGAACTGGAACAGCGCATCCAGCAGGAGTTAGAAGAGAATCCTTTGTTGGAAGAATGCAATGATGAAGACAAGGATGAATTGCAGGCCGATGGCCCACAGGATTTTGCCGATTGGGAAGAATATGGATACGATGATATTCCTGATTATAAAACCGAGTACGCAAACTTTTTTTCTGACCAACAGATGCCTGATCGCCCGTTGGCGCAGGGCGCTGATTTCCGCGCGCAACTGAAGATCCAGCTGCAAATGTTGCTGCAAACAGAGAAGGAACAAAAGCTAGCTGTCTTCATCGTGGATTCCCTGAATGATGCCGGTATGTTGGATCAGGAGCTCTCTTCCGTTGCGGAAGACTTCTCCTTCAGCCAGGGCAGCTGGGTAGAAACGGAGGAACTGGAAGCGGTACTCAAAGTGGTTCAGTCTCTTGACCCGCCAGGCCTCGGAGCACGCAACATCAGGGAGTGCCTGCTCCTGCAATTGGAGCGGAAGCCTTCACAGGATATGCATGTGGCGATAGCCACCCGAATGATCAGGGATCATTATGATGCATTGAACCATAGACAGATCGAGAAGATCATGCAGGCGCTTGATATTGATGAACAGGCATTTCATGGTGCTTTACACTGCATTGCGAGCTTACAGTTGCGTCCTTTAGAAGATGACCAGAGCTTTGTAGCGGGAAGCCAACAGATCAATCCGGAATTCATCATCAGCTGGGAAGATGAAAATATCAAGGTTTCACTGACCAGACAGAAATCTTTACAGATCAACCGCGGGTGGATGGATGCAGTGCGGCAGCAATGTCATGAGAAAGACCGCGCAACCAATACCTATCTCAAATCCAAATTGCAATCTGCAGAATGGTTCATCAGTTCCCTTCAGCAAAGGGAGCATTCCATGCTGGCGATCATGCATGCCATCGTAAACTGGCAAAAGGATTATTTTCTGGAAGGGGATCCCTTGAAGCTGAAACCGATGATCCTTAAAAACATTGCAGAGAAAACGGGCTTGGATATGTCTACCATTTCCAGAATCACCTCTAACAAATATGCGGCAACGCCATTTGGCAATATCCTCCTGAAAGATCTTTTTACGGAAGGCTTGGAGTCATCCAACGGAGAGTCTGTGTCCAGCAGGGTTATCCAGGAGACTTTGCGGGAACTGGTGGATAAAGAAGACAAACAACAACCCTTTACAGATCATGAGCTGGTGAATATCCTGCATAACAAAGGTTTTCGGATCGCTAGGCGTACCATTGCTAAATATCGGGACATGTTGAAAATTCCTGCAGCAAAGCTGCGGGCAGTTTGGAAATCTAACCCAACTAAATAACCCAGGATGCCAAATGCTTTGATCATAGATGATGATCACGACATCTGTTTTTTGCTGAACAAGTTTCTCACTAAACACGGATTTGTGGTGCATGAGGCACTGACAAGCCGAAAAGCATTGGAGATCATTGACCAGGTGAATGATCTTGATATTGTACTTTGTGATTACAAGTTAGATGGAACCGATGGGAAAGCCATGCTCATCAAGATCAAGGAGCGATATCCCCAGCTTCCTGTGATCATCATCACAGGATACAATGATTTAAAGACCGCTGTTGAAGTGATGAAGATGGGCGCATATGACTATATGCTCAAGCCCTTGTTTCCCGAGGAAATTTTGAATACTATTCAAACGGCGTTGCAGCAGAAAAATGTGTTCAAGCCATCGCGAAAGCCAACAACATCTCAACCCGCTTTGGGGAAGCCAGTTCCAACTTCCCAAACTGATCAATATATTTTTGGGAATAGCCAGGTCTTTCAGCAACTGATCAAGCAAATCTCTTTGGTTGGACCCACAGACTATAGCGTCATTCTTTACGGGGAGAGTGGATCAGGTAAAGAGGTGATTGCGCAGGAGATCCATAAAAAAAGCAAGCGCGCAGGAAGACCATTTGTGGCCATTGATTGCGGGGCCTTGTCCAAGGAACTCGCCGGCAGTGAATTATTTGGCCACGAGAAAGGATCATTTACGGGTGCCATCAACCAGAAGATCGGCAGTTTTGAAATGGCAGATACCGGAACCATTTTTCTGGACGAAATCGCCAACCTTTCTTACGAAATACAGATATCCTTGCTCCGCGTGGTGCAGGAAAGAAAACTACGAAGGGTAGGAGGGTTGAAAGATATTCCTATTGACGTCCGGATCATTATTGCCAGCAATGAAAAGCTCTGGGATGCAGCGCAGAAAGGGAAGTTCCGCGAAGACCTCTACCATCGCTTCAATGAATTTACCATAGACGTGCCTCCATTGCGGGATCGCAAGGAAGACATCATGACCTTCGCCAGCCATTTCCTCGAGCGTGCGAATGAGAGCCTTGGAAAAAAGATCACCGGCTTCTCAAAAGAAGTGGAGCAGATCTTCCTCGCCTATGTGTGGCATGGCAACCTACGCGAACTCCGCAATGTGGTGAAGCGTGCGGCATTGTTGACGGATGGAAACACCATCGAGGCCAGGAGCCTGCCTTTTGAAATCGTCAACTACAAGAAATTTTTGTTTGATGCGGGTACCGATGCGCCGGCAAATTTTGCGCAGCCGGGTATCAACAACCAAAAAGATGTGGTGGTTATTTCAAAATCACTCACGGATGGGAACAGTCTCAAAGAAGCGTCTATCGATCTGGAATATGAACTTATCCTGAAGACATTGAAGGAAGTCAATTTCAACAAAAGTAAGGCGGCGCGGTTATTGAACATAGATAGAAAGACCTTATACAATAAAATCAAATTGTATCAGGAATTGAATAACCGATTGCTCGAAAAATAAACTAACCATACCATATCATGCCGGATCGTGCCAATATAAAGATTCTGATCATTGAAGACGATGAAGATGATTTCTACCTGACAGAACAGATGATTCGTAAGATCCCATCAGGTAACTTCGATGTGCAGTGGTGCCGTTCCCACAAAGAAGGGCTGAGCCTGATCCGGGAGGCTCGTCACGACATTTATTTCATCGACTATTTTCTTCCCGGAATGACCGGTATGGAACTGCTGACCAACAGCATTACCATAAATGCAGACACGCCGAGGGTTCTACTAACGGGGCAGGGTAACCGGGATATTGCAATGCAGGCCTTAAATGCAGGGGCGGCCGACTACCTCGTAAAGTCAGAACTAACGGCTGAAAAACTGGAACGCTG
>REAQ01000374.1 GCA_004294195.1 Sphingobacteriales bacterium
AGTATTATCGGAGATGGAATCACTGGTCTCCCTCGCCACACTTCATTTTAATCATCCCGCGTGGTGCTTCCCCGAGATACAAGAAAGCAAACCCGAGTTCACCGCAACCGCCATCGGTCATCCTTTGATCCCGCCAGCAAAAATGGTGAACAGCAGTTTTTCAACCATTGGCAAAGGGCAGATCAATATCATCACCGGTTCAAACATGGCGGGGAAAAGCACCTTCCTGCGAAGCATAGGTGTGAATATTATTTTGGGATCGATGGGTGCGCCAGTGTGTGCGAGTGCCATGCGTTTCACACCGTTGATGGTAATGAGCAGTATGCGCATCAAAGACAATCTTGAAGAGAATACGTCCACCTTTTACGCCGAGCTTAAAAAACTGAAAGAGATCATTCTTGCTGTGAAGCATCAGCAGCCTGTTTTTATTTTGCTCGATGAGATCCTGCGCGGCACCAACTCCAATGATCGACATATCGGTTCAAAGGCTCTGATCCGACAGTTATTGAATGATGAAGCCATCGGTCTTGTAGCTACCCATGATCTTGAACTCGCTACCCTTGCCGCCGATCAACCCGGCATTCACAACTATCATTTTGATGTGCAGGTGCAGGGCGAAGAATTGTTTTTTGATTATGTCTTGAAAGACGGCATTTGTAATAGTCTCAATGCGAGTTTGCTGATGAAAAAAATCGGTATAGAACTGTAGACCAGATTGTTCCACCTGCTCTAGACAACAACAGGACTATATTTTGGCACTAGTGTTTTCATAAGAATCCACGCAAGCAAATATGCGATAGCGCAGAAAGAAAACATGATCGTGTAGCCGGTTTCGATGTGGCCAAGTTTTTTATAGTGATCGAAGAGTGCGCCGCCGATTTTGGAAACCACTACACCGCCGAGGCCGCCGGCCATGCCGCCAATGCCCACCACGGAGGCAACGGCTTTCTTTGGAAACATGTCGGATACTGTTGTGAAGATATTGGCGCTCCAGGCCTGGTGCGCTGATGCGCCGATGCCGATCAAAAGCACAGGCATCCAATAACTGACCCCGCCCAGCGGCTGGGCGGCAAGGATCACCAATGGAAACAAAGCAATAATGAACATCGCCTTCATCCTCGCATCATACACTTTATGCCCTTTGTTGATGAAATACATCGGAAACCATCCG
>REAQ01000133.1 GCA_004294195.1 Sphingobacteriales bacterium
TTGGAGGTTGGAGGGCTGCCCTCCAACCTCCAACCTTCAACCTCTGCCTGACCCTCAATGGCTGTCTCGCTCCTTATCCTTATCGTACGCCCTGATAATGGCTTTCACCAACCGGTGGCGCACTACGTCTTCTTCGTCCAGTTCAATATGCGCGATGCCGTCAATATTCTTCAGGATCCGTACTGCTTTGTCCAGGCCGGAGCGCTGGTTGCGGGGAAGGTCAACCTGCGTAAGGTCACCGGTGATGATGGCCTTTGCATTGGCGCCGATCCTAGTGAGGAACATCTTCAACTGTAGTTCGGTAGCGTTCTGCGCTTCGTCCAACAGGATGAAGGCATTGTCCAGTGTACGACCGCGCATGTAAGCGAGCGGTGCAATCTCAATGACGCGGGTCTGCATGTAATACCCGAGTTTGTCTTGCGGAATCATGTCGTCCAAAGCGTCATATAATGGACGCAAGTATGGATCGATCTTTTCCTTCAGATCACCAGGCAGAAAACCGAGGCTTTCGCCCGCTTCCACAGCAGGGCGTGTGAGGATGATTTTTTTACACATCTTGTTCTTCAACGCACGTACCGCCAGGGCCACTGCCGTATAGGTTTTACCTGTACCAGCCGGACCGATGGCAAACATGATGTCGTTCTTTTCAGAGGCTGTCACCATTCGTTTCTGGTTAGCGGTGCGGGCGCGTACCGACTTACCATTGGGACCAAACACCAACACATCGTTGGGATTGCGTTCAATGAAATTGTCCACCGTTTCCGCATCATCTCCACCGAGGATCTGCTCGAAATAATTTTCACTGACATGGCCGTTCCTTTCCAGGTACTGCACCAGCAGTTCAATTTTTTCTTTCGCATTTTCAATCTGTTCGGGAGCGCCGCTGAGTTTGATCTGTGTGCCGCGGCTTAGAATCTTCAACAGGGGGAACTTTTTCTTCAGGAGGTCAAGCTTGCCATTGTTAACACCAAAGAATTCAAGAGGGTTAACGGTTTCCAGGTTGATAATCGTCTCTGTCAATTCGCTTCAATTTTAGGTTAGATGATCGGGGTACCTTTACTTACGTCCATCCTCCTAAATTTAAAGAAACCATCTCAAAAGAAATGTTATTTAGTTATTAACAGCCTGTTAGTAAAGGCTTGTTATCCGGCTGCGCTACTAAAACCGTACCAGCAGCTTGAGGTTCACCAGCCTTGGTGTAAGCCGCTGTGGCAAGGTAAAGATGTTATTGCTGTAATCTTTGATCAGCAAATAGGAGATGGTATTTCTTCGATCCAACAAATTGAAGACCTCGAAACTCAGCCAGATGTTTTCCAATTCGCGGAACGGGCTATGGCTTCTTCGGTTTCCTTTTTCACTGTCCAGCAACAACACGCTGAAACCTATGTCGGCCCTGATATATGGCTCTATCACCAATGCATTTCTATACTTGACACTGTTCGGAATATTATAGGGCATATTGGAGCCAAACAAAAGGTTGAGATGCACCTTGAAATTCTTGTTGGTACTGAGATAGTCTTGCAGGAACAAACCAAAAGTGATCCGCCTGTCTGAGGGTCTGCGTAACCAACCCATCTCAACCCTCGCACTATCCACTGGCACCTGATCTTCCGTATCGCCAGTGATCTGCTCACCATCTTTATTGAAGTAGTTATAATAGTGATCCCCATCGATGTTCTCCATCGTCTTCATGATCCCCAGTGACACCCAGCTTTCTGCATCTTTCACCAGCTCACCAATCAATCGTAATTCCGCACCTACAGCATAAGCTTTGGCATTGTTTTCACCATAGTAACGGATGCGCACATTGTCGATATCATACGGCACCACATCGGTCATCGATTTATAATACGCTTCACCACTCAGTCTAAACGGTCTGCTGCCCCTGCGGAACTGATAGTCGGCCCCGGCGACAAACTGCCAGCTTCTTTGCGCCAGCAGGCCCGTATTCAACGATCCATCGTACCTCCTCAACTCCCGATAAAACGGTGGCTGGTGATAGGCGCCGGCGGCGAGTTTCAGGATGAGATCGGGATGCTTGCGCGGCTGCCAGGCCAATTGAAAACGGGGTGATATCAACAACTGTTTATTGAGGCCGTTGTAGTTAAAACGCATACCCACAGACATGGTGACGCCAAAGGAATCATTCAAGGCAATATTGTCTTGCACATATCCGGAGAACTTATTGATGTTGAGGTCTGCAGTGGATTTGATCACACTCGTGAGGTTCAGCTGATCCGGATTGAACGGCAGGGTATATCCTGCGGAATCATTGCGTTCCCACTGATTGAGCCTGTCGTTGATCAAGGTTTTATCATACCCAAGTCCCCACTGTACAAGATGCTTACCGCCATCCCACTGACCTTTGTGAGAGAGATTCCAGTTTTCGATGTTCAAAGTGTTTCGCGCGAATTGTTGAAACACACCGGCACCGAGTGGGTTCACGATCAAGCCAAAAGTGGGTTTGGATTTATCGAAATCTCTTTCACCAAACAGGTAAGCCCCGATGATGTCAAACTGTTCCCGCTCATCGTTCTCAAACCGGCTGGCCATCCATTTCAACTTCACTCGTTTGCTCAGTTGTTGCGTGGCGGCAAGACCGGTCATGTTGGTGCTGTATTTGTCTTCTTCCCGTCCTTCAAAGAAAATATCTGCACCAAGGTTGGCACTGAATAAAGGCGAGAAAACAGAAGAGGTAAGCTGCGTGAATTCCGGTACTAATGTGAAAGAGGTTCTCGAAATACTTACCAACGCTTCCAGGCTCCAGGTTTTGTTGACGATGTAGTTGAGGTTTGCTTGCAGATCAGAGGATCTTGGGATATAACTACCCTGCGTTTCCTGGGAACTCAGCAGGCTTTGGTTGGTGCGGTTGCGCACGCCGAGTAAATAAGAAAATCGATTGTCTTTGGAGCTGCCTTCCAGATGAAATCCCTGTTCCAGCAGACTCACATAAGCTGAGCCACCAAAGCGTTTCGGTTTTTTATATTGGATATCGAGGACAGAACTCATTTTGTCGCCATACTTATTCTGGAACCCGCCATTGTAAAAGCTCACACGGCTCGCCAGTTCAGGGTTGATGAAGCTGAGGCCTTCTTGTTGTCCGGACCGCACAAGGTAGGGGCGGAACACTTCAAAATCATTCACGTAGATGAGGTTCTCATCGTAGTTGCCGCCACGTACGGAGTACTGCGAGGTGAGTTCATTATTGCTGCCCACAAATATTTTGATAAGGCTCTCCACGCCGCCGATGGTGGAGGGGATGACCAACGCATTCTTGGGATTGATGCGGATCAGGCCCACTTCTTTTTTATCGGCGTTGTTGGTGACCACCACTTCCTCCATCGTTTCACTTTTCTTCACCAGTTTTACGATGATGCGCTCTTCTTCACCATCGTTGAGATACACATTTCTTTGCTCCGTGCGGAAGCCGGAGAAGCTGAAGACCAGTGCAACGGCTTTGTCGGCCCCCACTTTGATGCTAAAGGTCCCTGAGTCTGAGGTGGTCACGCCCTGTTGCCTGCCGAGGATGGTGACTGATACGCGAGGCAGGGGGTCGTCGTTTTCGTCCACCACTTTTCCGGTGACGGTTGCACCTTTCTTCTGTGCCAGGGCCGGCATGAGTAAAAGGGAGAAGCATACAGTGAGCAGGTAGAAGAGGGGTTTCATTTGGCGATGATAAAAATACGCAAACGGGGGGATTTATGCCCTTGGCTGCGTAGATTTAGTATATGAAACGTATTGCTGCTGCCTTTATGTTGCTTGTTGCATGTAAGGCGGCCCAAAAACAAGGGCATTACCCTGCGGAAAAAAAATACATGGAACAATCACGCATTGAGGTCCTTGATCCGGCCATGCTGAAGCTGGTAAATCAGGAACAGTGACCATTGCTACCAACATGGCTGGTAGGGGTACGGATATAAAGTTAGGTGAAGGAGTTAAAGATGCAGGCGGTTTAGCCATCATAGGTACTGAACGTCACGAGTCTCGTCGTGTCGACAGACAGTTAAGAGGTCGTTCTGGTCGTCAAGGTGACCCAGGTTCTACACAGTTTTTTGTTTCCTTAGAAGATGATTTGATGAGAATGTTCGGTTCTCAAAGAATCGCATCTCTAATGGATAGAATGGGATTGGAAGAAGGTGAAGTGATTCAACATTCCATGATCACAAAATCAATTGAACGTGCACAGAAAAAAGTTGAGGAAAACAATTTCGGTATTCGTAAACGATTGCTTGAATACGATGACGTGATGAACTCTCAACGTAGTGTGATTTATTCTAAACGTCACAACGCTTTGTTTGGTGAACGTTTGGATGTCGACATGGATAATATGTTGGTTGATATTTGTGATGAGATGGCTCAACAATATCAAGACGATAAAAATTACGAAGGATTCAAATTAGAAATGATCCGTTTATTTTCTACGGATATCGATATCAACGAACAAGAGTTCCTATCATTAAAGCCTTCGGAAATTGCCGATAAAATGTATCATCATTTAAGCAGTTTCTACGTACGTAAATCGGAGAGAATGGCTGAGAACACTTTGCCTGTTATCAAAGATGTATATGAAAACAAAGGTCAAA
>REAQ01000134.1 GCA_004294195.1 Sphingobacteriales bacterium
GAGTATCATCTTTTCTATCAATACAATCCGCAGGGAAATACCTGGGGACATATGAGCTGGGGGCATGCGGTCAGCAAAGACCTGATGCACTGGAATGAATTGCCTTTGGCGTTGGCCGAAGAAAACGGTGTGATGATCTTCTCGGGTTCTGCCGTGATGGACCCTTTGAATACTTCAGGCTTTGTGAAGAAAGTGGGTCAGATACCGATGGTGGCCATTTACACCGGCCATGTAGAAGGCAAAAACCAGTCCCAGCATATTGCGCACTCTCTGGATTCTGGTCGCACGTTTACAAAATTTGATTTCAATCCCGTGCTGGACCTTGACCTGAAAGACTTTCGGGATCCGAAAGTTTTCTGGCATGATGCCAGCAAGCGTTGGGTGATGTCTGTGGTGGTACCAGATCAGAAAAAGATCCAGTTCTACCATTCGAAATCCCTCAAAGCCTGGACCTTCATGAGTGATTTTGGTCCGGCCGGCGACACCACTGGCATCTGGGAATGTCCTGATCTTTTCCGCGCGCCGATCATCGGCAGTCCCGGCAATTATAAATGGGTGCTGATGCATTCACCGGCCCCTTATATGCAATACTTCGTTGGAGAGTTTGATGGGACGAAGTTTAAAAACGAATCCCTTTCCGGGAAAATTCACAGGCCCGACTACGGCCCCGACTACTACGCCGCCATTACTTATAATAATACAATTCCAGCAATGGGTCCCATGAGCATTGGCTGGGTCAACAATTGGAACTATGCGAATGAAATTCCGGCGGGAAAATGGCGCGGAGCCATGTCTTTACCCCGCTCCATTGCGGTGAAAAAGATTGGAAACGAATGGATTTTGGTTCAACAGCCCGTGGATCAACTGAATTCGCTCATTGCTCCTTCGAAATCCTTTCTGCCCTCTGCCCCAATACCTCTGCCCTCTGCCTCTTTCGATCTTCAATGGGATTGGGCCGATGGGGGTGATGCCCAGATAGCCGAAATGGTGTTGGGCAACCAGGAGCTGGTGATCCGCTTTGATCCCAAAACTAGGGAGGTGGAGCTTAACAGGTCCGGCGGCTCCAAGCAGTTTTCCAACGAGGCTTTTAAAAAGCTAGGGGTCTTCAAACAGGTGGTTCCTGGAGCTGCCCACGGCCAACTGCATTTCCGGCTTTTGTTTGACCAGAGCATTGCGGAGTTGTATGTGGGCGATGGGGAACTGGTGATGACGGCCCAGGTGTTTCCCGAGGCGCTGGAGACGGTTCGTTTTACCAATACCTCCCAGCCGGTTAAGCTGGCCGAGGTGGGCGCTTACCGCAGATAGCGCCACGCATATAGTTCTGCGAAATAGCTTTAATTTTCTGGCATGAACGGCATTACCAAATTTCTGGGCCTGGATCTAATATTCGGAAGCCAGCGCACCAAAGAGATCCTGAATGTGAACCCCACAGTGATCCCCGTGCGGGAAGAGGCGTCTGAGATCCGGGTATTCGTGTATGATTACGATGCCGAGAACATCACCGAGTTTGAAAGCAACAGGGTTGATGATTGCTTCAGCTATAAATCCTCCAACAAACTCAGCTGGATCAATATTGATGGTCTTCGGAAAAATGATGTGGAGCGGGTTTGCCAGCATTTTGAGATTCACCCTTTGTTGGTAGAAGACATCCTGAGCGTGAACCAGCGCCCGAAAATGGACGAGGTAGAAGATGTGATGTTCTGCCTGCTAAATATGCTGTATTACAACAGCGAGAAACGCACGGTGGAAGCAGAACAGATCAGCATCGTGTTGGGAAAAGACTTTGTTATCTCTTTTCAGGAAGATGCGAGCAGGGATGTGTTCAATCCACTCAGACAAAAATTAAAGTTGCCTAAAAGCCAGATCCGTGCCCGCTCGGCAGACTATCTCTGTTACTCTATGATTGATCTGATTGTAGACAATTATTTTTTGGTGATGGAGCGGGTGGGAGATGAGATCGAAGCATTAGAAGAAGAGTTAATCCGGAAAACAAGCACGAGATCGCTGATCAAAATCAACAGGTTAAGGAAGGAGTTGATCGTTCTGAAAAGAAACATCGCTCCGGTTCGGGATATGGTCAGCGCCATTATCCGAAGTGAAAGTGAACTATTGGATGACCGCACCACGAAGTATTTCAAAGACGTGTATGATCATATCGTTCAGGCCTTTGACCTGAGTGAGAACTATCGGGACATGATGATGAACATGCAGGAATTGCACATCAACAATGTAAACGTAAAGTTGAACGAGGTGATGAAGGTTATGGCCATCGTAACCTGTTTATTGGCGCCGGCAACCGTGATTGGCGGGATCTTTGGGATGAATTTCGATATCATCCCCTATGCGCATCATCAGTGGGGATTTTATTTCGCCGTAGGTATGATGTTGCTGATTCCGCTCTGGATGCTTTGGGTGTTCAAAAAACGCGGATGGTTCTAACTAGCTACTAGCTATTAGCTAATAGCTATTTTGGCTCCTTGCTTTTAAAGACTGGTACTGTGGAACAAGGTTCCCCGTACATTAAAGACTTGACAACGGGTTGCAGTAAAGACGTTATTTCCACAAATGCATATTCACCGATTTGAATATCGCCGCAGCCTTTAACCACCACTCGAGAGCCGGAAAATTGCACAGGATCCATGGATCGGATATTTTCAATGAAGAGCTGCTTCCTTGCTTCCTCCGGCGTACCAGAAAGAATTCTTTTTGCAAATGGCTTAAGGTAACTGGTCACCAACATATAGGCCCATAAGGGAATGATGGCGTCTGCGGAACAAAACAGCGCAACGGTTTTTCCCGCATACAAAGACCAGTTGAGGGGTTGAAGGGAGGCCCTAAAATCCTTCTCCTTCAGGATCTGCCCCATAAAGAGGTGTTCTGTAAGATCAAAGGACAGGATCTCTTCCTGGGGATAAAAGGCTTCAAGATCCAAAGTAATCAACCCGCTTTCAGCTACTTTATTTACGATTTCACTCATCTGGCTACAAAATTACGATCTTATATATAACACAGGAGGGTATCCTTTGTTAAAGAACACCCTCCTGCAAACTCGCGACCTCTGCAACCTTCAACCTGCAACCTCCAACCTAAAATCCCGCTTCGCGTCTAGTATCTTTAATTGTTGCTGCTTTCTTTAGGGACTCAAATGCACCGTAAGATGCATATTGCCTCAACTGCTGCACCAATGCTTTGCGCTGTCCTTCAGGGTCAATGCCGAGGTTAGAAACTGCCCCTACATTGTTGACCTGTACGGCAAACACACCACTGTTTCCTGCGATGGGCGCAGAAACCTTACCCTGGTTGGCTTTATTGAAAGAAGCACCGATCACTTTTGCTTCAGGTCCGATGTTTGGAATGAATGCATCGCCGAAACGAAGCGTGTCAACCAATCCTACTGAAGAGCCTGTTGCACTGGCAATGGCCTGTAATGAATTTGCTGTGCCGATTTTCTTCTTAATCTCTTCCGCTTTTTTCTGGTTACGAAGGATCGGTTCAACCATTACCCTTGCAGTTTTGGCAGACTGAACACCTTCATCATAAACACCCGTTACTACCGCAACAACATATTTATTTTTGAAATCGAAGGGCTCAGATACGGTACCCACTTTGCTGTCATAAATCCATTTTACAAACTGCCTGTTGGCGAGATCACCCACACTGTAATCCATCTCCCTGATATTATCTGCCAGGCGCTTGTTGAGATTGTTTTTGAGGACGTTTGCTTCGAAAGATTTCAGGTCCCTGCTGTTTCCGGCAAATTGTGTTGCGGCAGTTGACGCACCGTTGTCCGTCATTTCAGAAGACTCGATTCTTTTAGAGAGATAAGCAACTTTATAACCTTCATCAAAATTCTTCTGATTCAACACTTCCATCACATGGTAACCAAACTCTGTTTTGATGACTCCTTTACTTCCGGTTGGCTTATAAAAGATATAATCATAAAAAGCTTTGGCTAGATTCAGGTCAACTGTCGAGAAATTATATTCTCCACCGTTTGCTTTTGAGCCTTGGTCGTCACTGAACTGTGCAGCCAGTGCACCAAAATTGGCACCTGCCTGGATCGCTGCAAAAAGGCTATCAGCTGTTTTCTTAGCGGCACTGTCTGAACGTGTAATGGCACCGGTCCTTGGATCCTGCACCTGCACAAGGATATGCCTGACCTTTGCAGAATCCGGAACACTCCGTGTTTCCAGTTTCTTGGCGATGACGTATGCGCCACCATCCAGATAGGGTCCGGCAACTGAACCAACGGGCATGGATACCAATGTATCTTTTGCATCCATGGCAAGCCTGTTCTTCAGCGCAAAGCCATCGAAGTATGGAATACCTGTTCCGTTCCTCGTCACGAAAGCACGAGCATCGGCGGTGTTTTTAAACTCCTCTTTCATCTGCGCCAGCTTGTTAAATACAGCGGCGCTATCTTCAGCAGAAGGGTTGGCATCAAAACTAACGAAAGCAATGCTTCTTGTTTTTTCCTGTTTGAACTCTTCCTTATGATTGGAGATATATTTATTGATCTCGGCGTCAGTCACTTTAATGGAGCTGTCAGAAATGGTAGTGTAAGGAACAACTACATAA
>REAQ01000135.1 GCA_004294195.1 Sphingobacteriales bacterium
CGGCCAAGAGGATAGCCCGCCCGCCCGGATAATCCGGGCATGGTTGGCGCGGGGGTATCCAAGCAGCGTGTCGTGGTGGGCCTGAGCGGCGGCGTGGACTCGGCCGTGAGCGCCTGGCTGCTCAAGCAGCAGGGCCACGACGTGGTCGGCATCTTCATGAAGAACTGGGAAGGTGACGACGACGACGAATACTGCTCCAGCAATGTCGACTTCGTGGATGCCGCGGCGGTGGCCGACGTCATCGGCATCGAGATCGAGCACGTGAACTTCGCCGCCGAGTACCGCGAGCGCGTGTTCGCCGAGTTCCTGCGCGAGTACGAAGCCGGCCGCACGCCCAACCCCGATGTGCTGTGCAACGCCGAGATCAAGTTCAAGGCCTTCCTCGACCACGCCATGCGCCTGGGCGCGCAGAAGATCGCCACCGGGCATTACGCGCGGGTGCGCGAAACACCCGCCGGCTTCCAACTGCTGAAGGGGCTGGACGCCACCAAGGACCAGAGCTACTTCCTGCACCGCCTGAGCCAGGCGCAGCTGGCCAAGACGCTGTTCCCGGTGGGCGAACTGGCCAAGACCGAGGTGCGCCGCATCGCGGCCGAGACCGGGCTGCCGAACGCGAAGAAGAAGGACTCGACCGGCATCTGCTTCATCGGCGAGCGGCCCTTTCGCGAGTTCCTGGAACGCTGGCTGAACCGCGAGCCGGGGCCCATCGTCGATGAGCATGGCCGCGAGATCGGCCGCCACGTGGGCCTGAGCTTCTACACGCTGGGGCAGCGGCAGGGGCTGGGCATCGGCGGCGTGGAAGGTGCTGGTGGCGCCGACGGCCTGCACCAGCCCTGGTATGTGGCGCACAAGGATCTGGAGCGCAACACGCTGCACGCGGTGCAGGGCCACGGCCACCCCTGGCTGCAAAGCCCCTGGCTGGAAGCCGAGGACCTGAGCTGGATCGCCGGCCACGCGCCGGCCACCGGCGCGCTGGCGGCCAAGACGCGCTACCGGCAGGCTGACGCCGCCTGCCGCTTCGCGCCGATGGACGCTGCCTTCCGCCTCGACTTCACCGAGCCGCAGTGGGCCGTCACGCCCGGCCAGAGCGCCGTGCTGTATGACGGCGACGTGTGCCTGGGCGGCGGCGTGATCCACGCTGCCGAACGGCCGCCGGTGGTGCCTGCAGCCGTGCACAAACCGCGCCGGCGTGCCAGGGCCACAATGGGTTGATCACCCCCGCCGAGGCGCCCGCATGCCGACCAACCCGCCCACCATCCCCGCCAGCGCGCTGGCAGCCTCGCTCGACGACAGCATCGCCGCCGTCGAAGCCGCCGTGATCGCCTGGCGGCGCGACCTCCACGCCCACCCCGAGCTCGGCAACCGCGAGTTCCGCACCGCGGGCATCGTGGCCGAACACCTGAAGGCGCTGGGCCTCGACGAGGTGCGCACCGGCGTCGCGCACACCGGCGTCGTCGGCCTGCTCAAGGGCGGCCAGCCCGGCCCGGTGGTGGCGCTGCGTGCCGACATGGACGCGCTGCCGGTGACCGAGGAAGTGGACATCCCGTTCGCCAGCAAGGCCAAGGGCCAGTGGAACGGCGAAACCGTGGGCGTACCCAATTGTGGTTGCAGGCTGTAACCCGTACTGCTATTGCGGTTTACAAAGCCCGATAAGCTAAAATTTTGGTTTTTATAACCTGCATCTAAGGCTAAATCGGTATTATTATTGGTACCGTAACGGCTAATAAAATTACTAGTAAAGCCATTTATAGGATTTTTGGTAATAATGTTGATAACACCCGCCATTGCCTCGCTCCCGTAAAGCGACGATGCTGGGCCTTTAATAATCTCAATTCTATCAACATTTGCGGTAGCCACTCTGCTTAACTCTAAAGTGCCCGATGTGCGGCCAATTAGCGGTTCGCCATCAATTAAAATCAAAGTATAATCTGGACTAAAGCCCTGTATTTGTATGCCTTGGCCGTGGTTGTTAATAACGGCTAAACCTGTTTGCTCGGCCAATATATCGTTTAAACGTATAATACCACGGTTTTTAATTTCGGTACTGCTAATTTGTAAAAAAGGTATAGGCAAATCTTTTACATTTTTGCTGGTACGTGTAGCGGTAACCACCACTTGGTTTAAAGTTTGCATTGCCAAGGTATCTTTAAGTATAACAACTTGGGCTGGGCAAAAACATTGGGTACATACAAGCGAGCTTAACAAAAACAACTTCATTTTATTATTATTTAGACTAATTAAAAATAATAGTGCAAATTTGCAGCATTCTTAGCTAGGCAGGTAACGCCAAAAGGATTTTTACTAACGTTAAACGGATTTTATGATGGTTAACATTTATCCCCAAAAGGGCAATGTACTACACGCCGAGTTTTTACCCGATTGGGTATGGAGCAATAATTTAGAAGAAAAAGCCCTAAATTTTAAGTTTGACGGGGTAATAATAACAGGCTTGCAAATTTCCTTAGCGGGATTTTTGTTTTGGGAAATGGTACTTAGCCCAGCTTCTTTAATAAAACTTAATTTTATTTTGCCTAATAATGTTTGTTTAATTGCCTGTATGGGTAAATCTGTAAAAAAAGAAGCCTGTGGTTTTATACAATACCAAAACCAACAACAAGTAAGCGTTGCTACACCACTGTGTATAAATTTATTATGTTGTACATTCCCTTACGGGGATGCTTTTATTGCGCCAAATATTGATGCTCCTAATTTAGAATTGATACAAAACGCATTTGCGGATATTTTGCATTGCAAACAAACGGGAATAAGCAAAAGCCTGTTTTTAAAAGCGAAGTTTTATGAGGTATTAAGTATGATTGGAAATATGGCTACGGGCAACGAGACTCGGGCTGCGGGTTTCGGGCCTCGGGCTGAGGGTTTCGGGCTGAGGGTGGCGGGCAACGGGCTGAGGGCTGAGGGTTTCGGGGAACCAGCACTAAGCACCGAAGATGTAGAGAAAATTAAACAAGCCAAGGCAATAATTGAAGCAACGCTACAAAACCCTTGCAGTTTAATAGCACTGGCACACAAAGTAGGGCTTAACGATTTTAAGCTAAAAAAGCACTTTAAAGAAATGTATGGCAACACCGTTTTTGGTTATTTATACCATGTACGTATGGAAAAAGCCTGTATATTATTAAAACAAAAACAAAAAATAAGCGACGTAGCTTATACTGTTGGTTATAAAAACGCACAACATTTTACGGCTGCATTTAAAAAGCGGTTTGGGGTGGTACCAAGCGCATTTTTAAAAGTAAAAAACGTTTAAAATTAAAAAGTTAAAAAACTGTGATCAGTTTAAAATGGGTATATAATGCGTGAAAAATTTTTGAACTTTAGTTTTTGATTTTTACTTTTCCTTACTCGTTGAAAATATTTTTACCCTTGGCCTGAATCAAAAATCAAAAAAATATTTTTATCCTATTTGTATTTAATCTAAATAAATTATATTTGAAAAAAATTAAATGAAAACTCTATTTAACAGCCCAGCAGGATACATAAAAACAACGCCAAAATTTATCGTTTTGGCGGGTAATTTTTTAGGTGTTGATTTTGAAATGCGCTATACCGAGTTTTTTTTATTACACAAAAAGCTCAATAACTTTAACATACAAGCCATGCTGTATGATTTATCAGATAAACCCGACGATAATAAAATATTGCTACAACAAGGTAAATGCAAAATTACATGTAGCTTACACCAATTAATTACCCTAAAAGAACTATTTAACGGCGCAATGTATTACGTTCGCCTGCAAGATGTGTTGTATAAAAACAGTGTAAAATTTTCGGATATTTGTGAACAACAATTACACAAAAACACTTACCTTGTATCACAATAAAAAACAAGATTATGGAAACTTCAATTATCAGAAAAAACACTTCGCTAAGCGAAGAAATTATTGAGGTGCTTAACCAACAAATTGCCGTTGAAGCACACTCTAGCGCAGCTTATTTGGGCATGTCGGCTTGGTGCCACCTAAAAGGATACATACACGCAGGCGAATTTTTTAGGCACCAGTCCGAAGAAGAAACCGTACACAAAATGAAACTATTTGATTATATTTTAGATATGGGCGCACACGCATTAGCCCCCGAAGTACATCAAGTAAACAATAATTTTGATGATTTAAGGGCAGTTTTAGATACTTACTTAGATATGGAAATTGGTATTACCAACCGCTTTAATAAAATTGCCAAACAATGTTTCGAGCTTGGCGATTTTCAAACATTTAGTTTTGTACAATGGTTTTTAGATGAGCAAAAAGAAGAGGAAGATACCGCCCGCCGAACTATAGAAATATACGAACTTATTGGTATTGAGCTGGATGGATTATTCCAAATAGATAAAGCAATAGGCAAACTAATTCCACAGGCGTAAAATTACCCGAAGGGAAACCACGCAAAACGTAGTTTCCCTATTTTAAAAAATGGAAAACAAACCCGAAGTTATTTCAGAAAAACAAACCCACATTTTAGCCCACTCGAAGCTAAAATTTGAATGCGTTTTTAAAAGCTGTTGCAAAAAATACAAAAAAGGCAAACGCTGTGGCAACTGTCCGAAAAGATAGCGGGGGG
>REAQ01000136.1 GCA_004294195.1 Sphingobacteriales bacterium
AACCTCAGACAAGGCATCTTTACAATACTATAACGCTACTTTAAATAGTGTTCGAACGTATGTATACGTAGACAATGTGTTGCTCTCCGGAACAGCAAGTACTTATGCAACAACACCCTTGTATCCTGGTACTTCACCTTCTTATATTGTCGTGCAACCAGGTACAAGGTCAGTGGTTATCAAGGATACCCTCGCAACAACTACACAACCCGCATTAACAGTAAGTGGTAGTTTTGACGCAGGTGCCAAGTACACAATATTTAGCTACGATACACTTAACCGCGCGAAAGCGCTGTTAGTGAAAGACAATGTAGTAATCCCAGCTGACACCACGTCTCGTGTGAGGTTTGTAAACTTAATTTACTCGGCCACAGCTGTTCCTAATGTTGATATATACTCTGTCAGACGCGCGCAGAATATTTTTAGTAATGTGGCTTTAAACGCGTCTACAGATTTTATTCCATTTTTTTCTGGTGCACCAATTTCAGACACGCTTCATGTAAGAGCAACAGGAACCACAGCTAATCTGGCATCTCTTAATTCGTTTAATCCCCTTCGCCAAAGAAGCTATACACTAGTGTTCAGGGGAAGATACCAGACAACCGGAACAACGGGTGTGGCAAGGACTTTGACCAGCTTTTTGACTTATTAAGATATTGGAGATTGAGAGATTGAGGAAGACTCCTTAATCTCTCAATCTCTCAATCTCTTAATCTCTTAAAGCCCTCCGAGGAATCGCTCAGCATCCAACGCGGCCATGCATCCACTGCCCGCCGCAGTAACAGCCTGGCGATAAATCTTGTCTTGCACATCGCCACAGGCAAATACGCCTTCTATATTGGTCTTAGAGGAACCTGGGATGGTTTGTATGTATCCCGCCTCATCCATATGCAGGAAGCCCTTGAAGATATCTGAATTAGGTTGATGACCAATGGCCACAAAAAATCCTTTGATCGGAACTTCCGTCTTCTCTCCTGTCTTTGTGTTTTTGATCCTCACGGCTTCAACACTTTTTTCGCCAAGGATCTCATCTGTTTCACTGTTCCAGTAGATCTTAATATTCTCAGTATTTTTCACCCTGTCCTGCATCACTTTAGAAGCCCGCATTTCATCCCTGCGTACAATCATATGTACCGTTGTGCAAAGTTTACTGAGGTATAGCGCTTCTTCGGCTGCTGTATCTCCGGCGCCAACAATGGCAACCTCTTTGCCGCGGAAAAAGAAACCATCACAAACGGCGCAGGCACTTACGCCGTAGCCATTTAACCTTTGCTCGCTTTCCAGCCCCAGCCATTTCGCCGATGCTCCTGTAGCAATGATCACGGAATCCGCATGGATCTCTTTTTCTTCATCGATCCAAACTTTATATGGCTTTGCCGAGAAGTCAACTTTTGTAGCCAGGCCAAAACGGATATCGGTACCCATTCGCTTCGCCTGTTTTTCAAAATCAATCATCATCTCAGGGCCCTGAACGCCTTCAGGATATCCGGGATAGTTCTCTACTTCGGTTGTAATGGTCAACTGGCCACCCGGCTGGATCCCCTGGTATAAAACAGGTTTTACATTTGCGCGGGAAGCATAGATGGCAGCGGTATATCCGGCAGGTCCGGAGCCTATGATCAGGCAATGAACGTGTTCTATAGTAGTAATGTCAGACATCGATATTTATTCAAAAAGTCAAAAGTAAAAGTCATTGCAAAGGTACGACAAACCGTCTTTGCTTCAGTGACTTAGCTCACTTGGGAATAATGAGGGTACGATATTGAGCAGCATACCCTCCGAAATAGCCCAAGGCGCCATTAGATACATTATTGATCACTTTGGTAGGGCTGGAAAAAGGATTTCCGATACTCTGGAAATTGAACTCATAAGTTCTCCAGAAATCCCAGGTGGCCCTGTCAATGTTCGCCAATTTCAGCGTGGCCGTATCACCCCTGCGGAAGTAAAGGGATGTATCTGAGTTATCAGCATTTTTGTTCACTCCTCGATCTACCTGAATGGTATAGGTTTTACCGTCAATCACCTGGTCATCAAAAACAGAATTGAATCCCGGAAAAAACGGCTCATTATTGGTTTTGGTAAAATATCGAATATAATCGCCAAAGCCCGGGCGGTCAGTAGCCCGGATCATCATTCGTACATAGGTAGTATCTGTAAATCCGGGGGCTTTCTCCCACCAAAGGGAGTCTATTTGCCTGGTAATATTGGGAATTCCCGTAGTGGCGGTGTAAGACTTACCATCTGCGTCTATCCGTAGCTGATAGTTTGTATTGAGTTTGCCCAAAAGGCTGTCTGTAGTGTAGAAATACAGGCTGATATTGTTGACCCGGAACGAGTCTTCCCTAAGCGTATAATCCCTGCCTGCTTCACTTACAACAACCCTGGCTCCACGTACAAAAGAACCGATGAGCATTTGAGGCGTGATCTGGCTGAAATAGTCGAGGCTCCGTGTAAGGGTAACCCTCGGTTTCACATTGTTCTCAATAGTAGCTTCCACCACCAGGCGGGGTGTTGTTTCATCGAGTTCGATATCAATATTTTTTTCGCAGCCGGCAAGGGCCAACAGAGCCGGTAAAAAAAACTTCCATCTACGCATACACATCATAACATTCTGTCGACAGTAAAGTTACGACAAATAAAAAACCCCGGCGGTGGGCCGGGGTTACTGATTAAAGATTCATTATCCCAGATATGCCTTTAGGGCATTGCTGTAGCGGGCTTTTTGTAAACGTTTGATCGCTCTTTCCTTGATCTGGCGGATACGTTCCTTCGTGAGATCGTATTTCTGACCGATCTGTTCAATGGTCACTCCATTCTCGCCGTCCAGGCCAAAGTAAGCATTTACGATTTCAGCTTCACGGGGGCTCAAAGATTTGAGTACCCTGCGGATCTCTGCGCGCAAAGAATCCTTCATCACATCGTCATCCGTATCATCACCACCTTCCAGCAGATCGCCCATGGCTACGTCTTCCGCTTCATGCACGGGTGCATCCAGCGAAGTGTGGCGGGTGTTGCTCTGGAAAATGTTGTTGATCTCGGTTTCGCTCATTTCGAGCAGTTCGGCCAACTCTTCGGTAGAAGGTTCACGCTCATGTTCCTGTTCAAAGGCCATGTACGCTTTATTAGCCTTATTATACGTGCCAATTTTGTTTTGAGGCAGGCGGACTAATCTGCCCTGCTCTGCCAACGCCTGCAGGATGGACTGGCGAATCCACCATACCGCGTATGAGATGAATTTAAAGCCCTTGGTTTCATCGAAACGCTGGGCAGCTTTGATCAAACCGAGGTTACCCTCGTTGATTAGGTCGCTAAGGGACAAACCCTGATGCTGGTACTGCTTAGCAACAGATACCACGAACCTGAGGTTCGCCTGCACCAACTTGTTCAATGCCTTCTGGTCGTTCATTTTGATCCGTTGCGCCAGAATGGTCTCCTCTTCAGGAGTGATCATTGAAATTTTAGAGATCTCCTGCAGATACTTCTCAACCGCCTGAGAATCACGGTTGGTAATCTGTGTTGCTATCTTTAGTTGCCTCATACAAAATTGTTGTTCAACCCAAGGGTTAAATCGTTTTAGTGAAAGACACAAACGGGATGGTCTGGGTTGCTACTGATATGTTATAAATATAATAAAAACCCGCTTGTGCAGTCGGCAAATTTACTCCGCAGTTTTTGTTTTTCATAGTACCTGTGGAAAAAAGGTTAAAACTGACACAAATAAGGTATATCGATGTCTGACACAATCAGTCCTTTTTTCTTTCCAAAACGGGGCGATTCCGGTAAATTCGCGGCCATGATCGCTGATTACAGGTCTGATACGGTGACTCGCCCTACTCCGGCGATGCTGGCTGCCATGATGAATGCCCCTTTGGGAGACGATGTTTTTGGGGAAGATCCCACCATCAATCAGTTGGAACAACTGGCCGCCGGCACTTTCGGCTATGAAGCGGCCATCTTTTGTCCCAGTGGCACGATGACCAACCAAATTGCCATCAAATGTCATACGCAACCGGGCGACGAGGTGATTTGCGATAAAAATTCCCATGTTTATATATATGAGGGCGGCGGAATCGCCTTCAATTCAGGCGCTTCTGTGCGGTTACTGGAGGGCGATAGGGGCCGGATTACCGCTGAACAGGTGGCGGAATCCGTGAATCCTGATGATGTGCATCGGCCCATTTCCCGGCTCGTGAGCCTGGAAAATACTTGTAACCGCGGTGGCGGAAGTTGCTACAATCTAACTGAAATTGAGAAGATCAGGAAGGTATGTAATCAACACGGCTTGATCCTTCACCTGGATGGCGCCCGACTTTTCAATGCCATGGTGGCCAGGAAGGAAGATCCTCAGGCCTATGGAAAATTGTTCCACAGCATTTCCATCTGTCTCAGCAAAGGACTCGGAGCTCCGGTCGGCAGTCTGTTGCTGGGCAACCAGGCCTTTATCAAAAAAGCGCGGCGGGTGCGCAAAGTATTTGGAGGAGGTATGCGGCAAGCCGGAGTATTGGCAGCCGCAGGAATCTACGCCATGGAAAACCATGTGGAGCGATTAACCCAGGATCATCTCCATGCA
>REAQ01000375.1 GCA_004294195.1 Sphingobacteriales bacterium
TACCCGGGAATAGTTGAAGTTTACGTCAACCGAATTACCGAAAAGCTTGGTGAAGAAGTTCTGCACGCTGCTCGCAAGAATAGCGTTGATCACACCGGAGATCGTATTACTGATGAGCTCCTGGTTCAGGTCACTCGTCACAATCGCGGCCTGCGGCGCAAAACTCTTGAACACGATGAGGTAGGTGGATTGCTTACTCACTTCATTAGCATCGCGGTTGATGGTCTTTAGTTTATTGTCAACGGTGGGGTTGTTCTTGACCGGACTGTTTGATGGCAAGGATATTTCAAAGCTGGGATTGGGTGCACTCAATGTACCCGTGAGCACGCAGTTCACAATCACATCGCTGATCTCACTCATCACATCGGAATTCACGTTGGAAACCCCACTCGTATTGCTGCTTTCAAACAGTGAACTCATCCGCACTTTTTCCGCCGTATAAGTTGCGCGGATATTGATCTCGGCATCATAGGGATCGCCCGTCCACGAAATGTAAGAACCGGATCCCTGCTCCAATACAAAGGGCTTGTTGAAAATGTCCTGGAAGTTGAAATTGTAGTTCCCGCGTTCAATATTATACCGGCCGTTCATCACCATCGCTTCCTTGGTGCCCGTTAGAATTTTCAGGTTGCCGGATCCCGTTGCCGTAATGCTATCACCGGTGTTCTCATCCAACACCACCGTCATCCGCAAAAAATTATTCGCCGTCAGGTCAAGGTCAATCAACAGGTTGGTATTGTCGCGCTCCAATGAATCGGTATTCATCTCCCTACCATATTGCCGCCACAGGATGTAGTCTACTTCACCGGATCGTTTCGCATCGCTCTCTGTCTGTATCGCAATACGTGATGAATCCACGGGCTTTCCGCTGATATACATTTTCATATTGCTCTCCGGACCGGTGAAACTGAAATTGACATCGCCAATCACCCTGCCGTAGAAAATATCATTGTCGAGTTTGGACGTGTTTACCACCAGCATCTTGTTGGAAGACGCAGAGAAATTATACACCATGTTCCGGAAGAACTTGTGCTGCATGCTGCCCTTCGCCACACCTTTATTGCCCAACTCATCCACCATCACAATTTCGCCAATATCTATCAACCCAGGTTTGAATGAAATGGTAGGATCTTCCAGCTTGTAATACACGCCCGTGTAATCCACTT
>REAQ01000380.1 GCA_004294195.1 Sphingobacteriales bacterium
GGTTGCAAAGTTGAACCTGCAGGAAGGCAATGTTAATCAGGACGACATCGATCCCCAATTCAAACATCTGGCCCTACAGGAGTTGTTTGAAGAAATGATGAAGAATGTTCCTACGGACCATGATGAAGTTTGCATACATGGCGACTACTGTTTAGATAATTTACTTTTCAATGGCGATGCGCTTTCGGGTTTTATTGACATGGG
Source organism: Sphingobacteriales bacterium (assembly GCA_004294195.1). Taxonomy (GTDB): domain Bacteria; phylum Bacteroidota; class Bacteroidia; order Chitinophagales; family Chitinophagaceae; genus Pollutibacter. The sequence goes on from REAQ01000380.1 coordinate 205, forward strand.
CAGAGGCGGAAGGGGAGACCGGTATCACGACTTAGCCATTGCCGTTAGAACGATCCGGGAAGCATTTGGCGAAAAAATGCTGGGGCCATTCTTCACCACTTATGGTTTGAATGACCCCAGTATTGAAAAGCTTCGATTTTATACGATGCTCGATGAATTCTATTAACCTTTCTTTTGGATCTCGGCTGCTTTTTTGACCGCTTTCTGGATGCGCAGGTAGGTACCGCATCGGCAAAGATTTCCCTGCATCGCATTGATGATCTCCTGTTCTGATGGATTGGGATTCTTGCGCAGTAACGAGGCGGCCGTCATGATCTGGCCGCTTTGGCAATAGCCACATTGCGGCACGTCCACTTCCTGCCAGGCCTGTTGCAAAGGATGATCGTTTTTTTCAGCAAGTCCTTCGATGGTCACCACCTCTTTTCCAACCGCAGCGCTCACGGGCATTACACATGAACGGGTGGCTTCACCATTCAGGTGCACGGTGCATGCACCACACTGCGCCATGCCACATCCATATTTTGTGCCGGTGAGTCCAACCACATCTCTCAACACCCACAACAATGGCATTTGGGGATCCACATCAAGATCGTATTTCTTTTTATTTATAGTCAGTTTGATCATGGTCATTGATTATTATGCGTCTAGAAATGGTTGATTGTAGTAACGTTTTTTCGTGGCCTTGTATAGTGCGTTGGCAACAGCGGCAAACACAGGCGGAAATGGCGGTTCACCTAATCCGGTGGGATCGATGGTATTCTCCACAAAATGTACATCGATGCTTTTGGGTACATCCATTTGACGGATCATCTTATACTGGTGGAAATTGTTTTGATCAGGCACCCCATTTTTCATGGTGAGCTTGCCATACAACGCATTGCCGATGGCGTCAATCACCGCACCCTCAACCATATTTTTGGCTGCATCGGGATTGATGACGATACCGCAATCCACCGCACT
>REAQ01000137.1 GCA_004294195.1 Sphingobacteriales bacterium
CAAAGCCATTGCAAAATGGTGCGGGAAAAAAGGGATCGATCTGCGGTTGACGGGGATCGACATCAAAGACACCTGCGTGGACTATGCACATATCAACCTCAAGGGCTACGATGCCCATCTGATCACCAGCGATTTTCGCGATGTGCAGTTTCAGGAAAAACCGGATATCATTTTCTCTTCTTTATTTTGTCATCATTTCACCAATGAAGAGATCGTCAAGATGTTGCACTGGAAACAGGAGCAAAGCACTATCGGTTTTTTCATCAATGACCTGGAACGCCATCCCCTGGCCTAACACAGCATACGGTTGATCACAAAATCTTTTTCATCTTCTTACCTCGTACAGCATGATGCACCTATCAGTGTCACGAGGGGTTTTTCACGTAAGGATTGGTCTGCCATTCTCAATGCAGCTGCGCTAGGCGGATCTTCGGCTATCCATTGGCGCTGGGCTTTCCGATGGCTCATCCTTCACCATTCATGAGTAGCGCATTCACATACGATGTGGCCATTGTTGGCGGCGGTCTTGCAGGGCTTACCACCAGTATTCAACTCGCCAATGCCGGTTGGAAGGTGGTGTTGTTTGAGAAGGAAAGTTATCCTTTCCACAGGGTTTGTGGTGAGTACATCAGCCTGGAATCAAGGGCGTTCTTACGAGGTTTGGGGATCGATGACGAGGCTTTAGATCTACCGATCATTGATCAATTACAAGTATCTGCTCCTAACGGCAAGCTATTGGAACAACGGCTGCCACTGGGCGGAATGGGCATCAGCAGGTATCGGCTGGATCAACTCCTTGCTGAAATTGCAACCAAAGCAGGCGTTTTAATGATGGATCACACGCGGGTGAATGAAGCCATCTTTGAAAAGGATGGATTCACTTTACATACGCCTGAAGGAAACTACCGGTCACGTATAGCCGTAGGAAGTTTCGGGAAGCGATCCAATTTGGATGTGAAAATGAACCGCGAGTTCATCCGGCAGAAAGCATCGGGTCTTAATAATTTCATCGGCATCAAATATCATATCCGGTATGCGCATGCGCGCGATACCATCGTACTTCATAATTTTTCGGATGGCTACTGCGGGATGTCGGCCATCGAAAACGGGTTAAGCTGTTTGTGTTACCTGACTACCGCTGCAAATCTGGAACGCAGTGGCAAATCCATTCCCAGGATGGAGCAGGAGATTCTCAGCCAGAACCCGCATCTGGAGCGGATCTTCCGGGATGCCGACTTTGTGTTCCGCGAGCCGGTAGCCATTTCACAGATCAGTTTTGCGCAAAAATCATTGATTGAAAATCACATCCTGATGGCAGGCGATGCAGCGGGAATGATTACGCCATTGTGTGGCAATGGGATGAGCATGGGGATGCACGCGGGCAAGATCATGACGGGAAAGATTGATGCGTTTCTTTCCGGAAAGATTAGTCGTGAGGAAATGGAACAGTCTTATCAGCAAGTTTGGACATCCGCATTCTCCGGCAGGCTGCGTACGGGAAGGATGATTCAGCGGATGTTTGGAAAGCCGATGATGACCAATTTATTTATTTCTGCAATGAAGCCTTTTCCTCGTGCGGTGAATTGGCTGGTGAAGCAGACGCATGGGGCGGAGTTCTGAGTTTCTATTTTGGCAAGCCAGGCATACAACAATACAGTAATACTGACATTCAGGAGTTGACGGCCAGGTAACCGGACATCCCGAATACCAACTTCAGTCTTCCTGAATGTTTGTATTACAGTATGTCTGGTTTGCCAATTTAATACTGATTTGTTGCCAGCATAACCAACGTACACGCCTCCACTGCCTCAATCCCTTTTGATTCGGCAAGTTTCTGCAGTTCAGGATTTTCCGTACCCGGATTAAAAATGATCCGACGAGGCTGTAGCGAAAGAATCTCATCATAATACGACTGCTGATGATCCGGATTGAGATAAAGCGTCACCGTATCAATATCATCCGTTGTTTTGATCTCTATTTCCACCATCACATCTTTCACCACCGTTTGCTTTCGGCCCACGGCTACTACCGAATGACCATGCGCGCGCAAACGATCAATCGCCATGAAACTATACCGCGCAGGATTGTCGGACGCGCCCAGCACAAGAGTCTTCTTCTTTTCCATCATTTAAAGTTAACAGTTGCGCAGTAGTTATTGGATGGATAAAATTCCGTAAATTACATAAACCCGTTACGTTTATGTTTACTACACTCGCAGAACACAGTACACAAAAAGCGTTATGGCGCCGCTTCAATGGAGATCATATCCAGACACCCATCAAAGAGGCCGTTGAACAGGCCATCTGCAGAGAGGTGGAAGCGGGCCACAAGTTAAAGGTCTGCATCGGTACCGATTCTCAGGTCAAAGGGGAAGAAACTGAATTTGCCACCGTCATCGTTTTTCTCCGGGAAGGCCGGGGCGGATTCATGTTCATCCACAATGAAAAAACCCGGCAGAAATTCTCCATCAAAGAAAGGATGTTGGTAGAAGTGGCCAAGAGTATCGAGATCGCATATGAGCTTTGCGATCTTTTTACTTTATACGATGTGGATATGGAAGTACATGCAGACATCAACACCAATCCGCACTTCAAGAGTAATGAAGCGCTGCGCGAAGCGATGGGCTATATCCTCGGAATGGGATTTGCCTTTAAAGCCAAGCCGGAAGCTTTTGCTAGCTCTAGTTGTGCCAACAAGGTGGTGAACTAAGACTGCAATACTTTCTCGATGAAGTCGAGCATTTTGTTACGACCAACCTTCTTGACGGCGCTCGTAACGAAATGGGGGGGCAGCTCTTCCCATGTCTTTTGTAAAATCTCCATGAAACTGTTTACGTGGTTGGCCACCACTTTTTGCGTCTCTTTATCGGCCTTGGTAAACACAATGGCAAACGGCACGCCCCACTCTCCCAACTTGTTGACAAATTTTATATCGATCTCTTGCGGTTCATGCCTTGCATCAATGAGGATAAACAGGTTGGCCAGGGTTTCCCTTTTCTGGATATAATCCTTGATCATTTTTTCCCAGGACTTGCGTTGGTTTTGGGATACTTTAGCAAACCCATAGCCCGGCAGATCCACGAGGTACCACTCCATCGGCTTATCATTTTCCATCAGCGCTTTAACCGTAAAGTGATTGATGAGTTGCGTCTTGCCCGGAGTGCCGGAAGTTTTTGCCAGGTTGTGGTGATTCACTACCATATTGATCAATGAGCTTTTGCCCACATTACTCCTACCGATGAATGCAAATTCCGGTCGGTCTGCCTTTGGGCATTTATCGATATCCGGACTAGAAATGAGGTAATCGGCCTTGATGATATTCATAATGTAAAGTCAAAATTAACCTAATTCCTATCGATTTGCCTCCACAGTTCCTCTGCTCCACACCAGTTTTCCTATCTTTGCCACATGCCAAAGTATGCGCACGACAAGGTTTTACCCTATGAAGGCTCGGGGGAATCTAAAAAGGAGCAGGTGGCGCGGATGTTTGACGAGATCTCGGGGAAATATGATTTCCTGAATCGTTTTCTGTCTGCGGGTATAGACGTCACCTGGCGCAAAAAGATGTTGAAGACCCTGAAACCGCTCCAGCCCAAGATCATGCTGGATGTGGCTACAGGAACCGGGGATGTGGCCATCATGGCTGAGGCGCTGTTGAAGCCGGAAAAGATCATTGGGATCGATATATCAGACGGGATGCTGGACCTTGGTCGGGATAAGCTCAAAACCCGGAAGTTGACGGATGTTATCACATTGCAAAACGGTGATAGTGAGGCAATAAACTTTCCGGACAACTCGTTTGATGCAGTGACCGTAGCCTTTGGTGTGCGTAACTTTGAGAACCTGGAGAAAGGCCTTCAGGAAATCCTCAGGGTGCTCAAACCGGGCGGCATGCTTTGCGTTTTAGAATTTTCAAAACCAACCTTACCAGGCATAGAACAACTCTACAATTTGTATTTAGGTATTCTGGCGCCGGAAATCGCCAAGATAGTGTCCAAAAACAAAGACGCTTACAAGTACCTGAACAATTCAGTAAGAGCCTTCCCCGAGGGAAAAGCATTTACTGCCATCATGAACTTATCCGGATATAAGGAAACCACATGCAGAAAACTAAGCCTTGGCATTTGCAGTTTGTATACGGGAAGAAAGCAGGCCTGATCATCGCTTTATTGGTTTGCGGGCAACTGATTGTTGCGCAGGAAAAAATCCAAAACCTTCCCAGCCACGATCAAAAGCCATACTATTTTGGCATTGTGCTCGGATATAACTCTTCGCACTATAACGTCACACATCATCCGGATTTTCTTGCGGGCGATACCATCATGAGCGTGAACTCCCTGAACTCAGGAAGGGTGCACCTTGGGATCCAGGCCACCTGGCAGGTGAATGAAAGAATCGATGTTCGTTTCTATCCGCTCAACCTGATCTTTTCCGAGAAAAAATTCAAGTACACCCAATCCATTCCCAATCCCGGCGACAACCAATTGGAATATATTAAGAAGGTGGAATCCATAGTGATGAGCTTTCCCTTGCAGGTGCGTT
>REAQ01000138.1 GCA_004294195.1 Sphingobacteriales bacterium
AATTTTCTTTTCTATATTTAATTCCATATGCAATGCCAGCAGCGAGAGAGATGTGACCTCCAACGATGCCATGTCCTCCAAAAAATCTTTCCTTCACCCCAAAGAAGTGCATGGAACCACCCTTACCTTTGGAGCATCCGGTAGCTTTTCCGTACAGTTCTGCCATACAGGCATTTGCAGTAATTCCCTTCGCCAAAGCCAGGCCATGGTCCCGATACGCAGTGATAAAGGTGTCCTCAGGCTTGGTAGCCGTCATACATCCCGCCGCCAGGGCTTCCTGACCGATATATAAGTGACAGAAACCACGTATTTTTTGCATACCGTACAACTGACCAGCCTTCTCTTCGAATTTCCGAAGCAGCAGCATCAGTTCATACCAGTACAAATAGGTCTCTTTACTAAACTTAGTGGCAACAGTATTGGTAGTACTCACTTCACGCAATTTTGAGGGGCAAATATAGGCCAATTAGACCTAATTTCTTCAGTTCCTGCAAATTCAAAAGCCAAAATTCAAAAGTCAAAAAAGGCGCCCAAACGGTGTACTTTTGGCTTTTGATTTTTGAACTTTGATTTTACAAGAGCTCACGCTTTATCAATTTCGCAACTATGACCACCTCAGGCTCCAGTTCAATGAGCGGGTTGTAGGGTTGTGTGGTCCAAACGGAGTTGGTAAAACCAATCTGCTGGATGCCATTCATTACCTGTGCCTGACCAAAACTTATTTCGGCCGGTCAGATGCAGGTAATGTGAAATTTGGCCTTCAGGGGTTCCGGATTGAGGGCAATGGCCGGGTGGGCTCCTCCCCTTTTCAGGTTGTGTGTATCCTTCGGGAAAACGGTAAAAAGGAAATGCAGCTCAACCATGAACCCTATACCCGGTTTTCGGAACATATTGGAAGGTTTCCCGTAGTGGTGGTTGCCCCTGACGATGTGGTGCTGGTTACCGGCGGAAGCGAGGAACGAAGAACACTGCTTGACACCATCATTTCACAGTTTGACCAGGGCTATCTCCAGCAATTGATCGCCTATAACCGGATCTTGTTGCAACGCAACAGCTTACTCCGGCAGTTTGCCGACATCGGCGGACCAGATCTTTCCCTCCTACAGGTCATAGATGAACAACTTAGCTCTCCGGCCCAACACATCTATGAAAAAAGAAAACGGTTTGTTGAAACCTATATCCCTGAAGTGCAGCAGATGTACCAGATGATCTCCGGAAGCAAGGAAAACATCCAACTGCGATATGATAGCCCGCTGCACTTCAAGACAATGCCCGACTTGCTTCGCGATAGTTTTGACAAGGACCGCTATGCCCAGCGCACCACAACGGGGATCCACAGGGACGACCTCGATTTTGTGCTGGATACCCTTCCGTTCCGCCAGGTAGCATCACAAGGGCAACGCAAGAGCCTGCTCTTCGCATTGAAACTTGCAGAGTTCCAGGTATTGAAGAACCACAAAGGTTTTTCTCCTTTCCTGCTGTTAGACGATGTTTTTGAAAAACTGGATGCGGAACGTATGAATAACCTCTTGCATTGGGCCTGCGTCAGCAACCAAGGCCAGGTTTTCCTGACTGATACCCATCAGGAAAGACTTAAGGAAGCACTGGCCAGTCTTTCTGTAACGGTTCAATTGATCCCCTTGAGTGAATGATGTACCTTTAATGAAAATCAGCAATTGTGGGTCAATATTCGCTTGGTGAAGCTTTACAACATTTCATGCGGCATAGCCGGATGAAAGGCAATATGCAGGCGCTGCAAATTACCGATGTATGGGAGCAGATCATGGGTGCTACCATCGCCAAGTACACAGAGTCTATCCAGATCTCCAACAAGACCCTTTTCATTAATACAAGCGTGGCCCCGCTGCGGAACGAACTCACTTATCAGAAAGAGAAAATCATCCAACGCGTAAACGAAGCACTTGGAGAAACTGTCATCAATGAAGTGGTGATCCGATGAGGCCGTTCAGGAATGGATATAATTTTGCAGATGCTCGATGGTATCCTTCTGTGCAAGGATCGTTTCTTTCACAACATCGATAATAGAAATCACTCCAACGTATTCTTCGTTTACAAACACAGGAAGGTACCTGATGTTGTGATTGGTCATGATCTCCATGCAAGCTTCCAGGCTTGAGGTTGGTGCAACACTGGGAAGGTATTCACTCATGATCTCGCCTACCCGAAGATCCGCAGATGATTTGCCATGTAGGATAACTTTCCGCGCGTAATCGCGTTCTGTAAACAATCCATTGTACACTCCATTCTGCATCACTACAACGGACCCGATGTTCTTTTCCGCCATGATCTTTAGTGCGTCCAGCACGGTAGTATCTGGTGCAACGGTGATGTTGTTTGTTCCTTTGCGTTTAAATATATCGGCAACGGTTTTCATGGCAATCAAAGTTTGTTCTGTATTAAGGTACTAAATTTCCAGATAGAAGGTTATTTTGTTATTGGTTAGTTGTTATTTCTTGATTCTTGCAATAACCACTAACCATTAACACAATTACAGCTTTATCCGGGGGTCAATGACGGCATAGGCCAGATCTGCAAGTATATTAATCAGCACAAAAATGGAAGCGGTGAGGAGTACTGAACCCATCACCACCGGGTAGTCCAGCTTCTCCAATGCATCAACGGTGATTTTACCGATGCCTTTCCATCCAAAAATGAACTCAATAAAAAAAGCACCGGCCAGCAGTTCCGCAAACCACCCGGTAATGGCGGTGATCACCGGATTCACGGCATTGCGTAATCCATGACCAAACATAACCCGCCACTTGCCTAATCCTTTCGCATATGCCGTTCTGATATAGTCCTGCCCCAATACATCCAGCATAGAACTTCTGGTCAGCTGGGTAATGATGGCCAAAGGACGAATGCCTAAAGTGATGGCAGGAAGAATCAAATTTTGCAATTGTAGTTGAGGGCCTAGAAAAGGATCTGTATCATAAAGGCTTCCCGTCATGTGAAGTCTGGTGACATCGCTCCAAACAAAACCAAATATCCACGCAATCAGGATGCCCATAAAAAATGAGGGCGCTGAAATGCCGAGGACAGAGGTAAATATGGCAGTGCTATCCATCCAGGTGCCTTTCTTAACCGCCGCAAGCATCCCCAGTAAAATGCCAAGAATGGTTGCAAACAACATGGCCGCAAAGGCCAGTAATAAGGTGCCCGGTAATGCGTCTATGAGTATATCCAATACATCTCTTTTGCTTTGGTAAGAACGCCTCAGATACGGCAGTTTAATGGCGAGCTTTTGTTCACCGCCAATGAAAATGCCTTTTAGTTGTTTGGCCTCTATTTCTTCAGCCGGATGAACGGAGATTGGGGAAATATCCCGCAGGTAATACAAGAACTGTTTGCCCTTTGACTGGTCCAGGTAAAGCTCTTTTCGAATATTATCCAAGGTGGATTTGTCGCCCGTTTGTCCCAACACCAAACGAGCCGGGTCTCCAAAGCCCTGAAAAAGAAAAAACACAACCACTACCACGCCCAGCATAACCAGTATGCCGTACATCAATTTTCGGGTGATGTAGTGGAAGATATTCATGGTTTGTTGATCGTTGAAAGCGCCTTGTCCAGGTCTCCCAGAGCCCATTTGCCCACAATGGTTCCATCCCGCAGGAAATAAAATGTTGGATCAACCCTTGCCGCGGTTTTTATAGCCACAAAATCAGACTTCATCACGGGTACACTTACGTCAGCCCGCACCTCTGCCGCAGAAGAAGAAGCGATAATAAACGGTATAGATTGTTTTATTGCTTCCACCTTCAACCTTTCTACTTCTTCCTTCCAACCCGGTTGCCAGTTTTTAACGAACAAGATCAGCAATGGACCTGGCTTGTTCAGGATCGCTTCAGTACTATCGGTTTCCTGTTCATTGATCAGTACAAAATCCTTGATGGGGGGTTCTGCATTTCCTTTACGAATAAGTTTATCATAGCGCCGTAGAAAAGTATAGGCGGTATCTGAGAAATCCTCCGGAAAATGGTCTGCATCAAATTCCACTTCCTTGCCGCCTTTTGAATAAACAAAGTTGATGACGGTACTGTCAGGAATAGCCCCTGCAGGTATCTTTCTTTTCTCCAGAATGTTTGCCCCGATTTTATACGGCAGGCAATCCACCACTGGCAAATGCTTCAACACCCAGGTCTGTAATCCAAACGAAAAAACAGTAGTGAGGATCATAATCACCCAACCTGCTCTTTGGGATACCTGTGAAGCGATCTTATTTCGCTGGGTGAATAGAAAAACGATCAGCACGGTAAGGATGAGATCCTTTATGAATGATTCCATCGCCTGCAACTTGAAGCAATCGGCAAAGCATCCACACTCCCTAATCTTGCCGGAAAATACGGCGTAAGCAGTGAGGAATGTGAAGAAGATGATGAGCAACAACAACAACCAGCTGAACAGTCTAAACCGCCAGCCGATGATCACCGCAACCCCGGCGATGATCTCAAATGCAATCATCAGCACAGATAATGCAAGGCTGTAATCGTTCAGGAAATGGATCCCCCAGACCT
>REAQ01000381.1 GCA_004294195.1 Sphingobacteriales bacterium
TGATCAACTGGACCAATAACACGCAACTGCTGATCCAGCGTGGCCTCACGCCGGCTAAGATCAGCAGGATGAACCTGGATCAGGAAGCCAAAACCGCGGAGGTATTTGTTTCTCCCGAGCAGGTTTCACTGGCTATCGGTAAACGCGGAGTAAACATCAAGCTGGCTGAAGAGCTGACAGGATATAATATTGATGTGTACAGGGATACTGAAGGCGAAATGGATGAGTACGATATCGATCTGGATGAATTTACAGATGAGATCGAACCATGGGTGATCGATGAGCTGAAACGCATCGGTTGCGATACGGCCCGCAGTGTTCTTGATCTTTCTACGGAAGAACTGGAACGCAGGACTGACCTGGAGAAAGAGACCATTGATGAAATACGTAAAGTACTTCAAGCAGAGTTTGAGAAAGGATAATAGCTAATAGCTAGTAGCTAGTAGCATCATTAAAATGATAAATCGGTAAATGTCAGAGAGCAACACACCACGATTAATGGCCGCTGCCAAGGAGTTCAACGTTGGTAAGGATACCCTTGTGGACTTCCTGGTGAGCAAAGGATTTCCTAAAGATGATCTGAAACCGACGTCTAAGTTGACTGAAGAGATGTATCGTTCCCTTCAATTGGAATTCTCTTCTGATAAGGCAGCGAAGATGAAGAGTGATCAGATCGAGATTCCTAAAGGCAACGTTGCGGAAGCAAAGAAGAAGAAGGACGAGGAAGAAATTCTGTTCAAGAAAGAGAGCAAGAAGAAGGCGGAAGCTGCTGTTCCCGTAGTGGAAGCGGTGGTGGAGCCTGTAGTGGTTGAAGTACCCGAGGTGAAACCAGAACCTGAGGTGGTGGTACCGGAGACCTTGAAAATTGATGCACCGGAAGTCACCGGTCCCAAGATCCTTGATAAGATTGATCTGGATGCCATCGATTCCTCCACTCGTCCAAAGAAGACCAGTAAGAAGGTGGAAAAGGAGAAGGTGGAAGAGGCTCCTGTGGTTGAAGAGCCTGTCATAGAAGAACCCGTGGCAGAAGTGGAACAACTTGTAGAGGAAGTGAAAGATGTGAAAGAGGTTGTACCCGAGACCCTGAAGATTGATGCTCCTGAACTGGAAGGTCCGAAGATCATCGGCAAGATTGAATTGCCGGTGGAAAAAGATATTG
>REAQ01000139.1 GCA_004294195.1 Sphingobacteriales bacterium
GATGAATAAATATTGGTTGCCCGTTTTATCGGTCACCTTGCCCATCGTATAATATTTGGGCTTGGTTCCCTTAAACTCGCGGAACAGGGTATCCGGAATAAATTTCTGAATGAGCTTCGCATTGATCAGGGCAGAATCATCAAGCTTGTTATCGATAGAAGTATCCGTCAGTTCCACCGGCAATGCAACATCATTAAACGATTCTACGAAGTCTGTCACGGTCTCTACTTCCTCACCGCGCAGGCTTTTCTTCTTGGAAGAACAGGACGCAATGATCAGTATACCGATGATGAGGAAGATGCGAAACATGGTTCAATATAAGTCAAAATTCAAAAGTCGAAATTCAAAAAACAATGGTTTAACAGATTTTGACTATTGAAAAAATAATTTAGTTTTGTCTAAATTATTTTTTAGGCAATGGTGAACTATTCTATCAGCGAGGAGAATTACATCAAGGCCATCTATCATCTGCAGGGTGCAGAAGGTATGGTGACCACCAACGCTTTATCGGCTGAACTGAAAACCCGCCCCGCCTCCGTTACGGATATGCTGAAAAAGCTAAAGACCAAAAAGCTGCTGAATTATGAACGATATAAAGGCTTCCGTTTGAGTGCAGACGGGAAGCGGGTAGCGTTGGGCATCATTCGCCGGCACAGGCTTTGGGAATTCTTTCTATCTGAGAAACTCAAATTCAGCTGGGATGAAGTGCATGAAGTAGCGGAAGAGCTGGAGCATGTGACCAGTAAGAAATTGATTGATAAACTCGATGAATACCTTGGCTTTCCGCGTGTGGATCCTCATGGTGATCCGATTCCGGATCAACAGGGCAGGATCATCTCGCCGGAGCAACTGCCCATCACAGACATCCCGCTCAACCAGCCGATGGAAGTGAGCCATGTAGCCAACCAGAGCGCCGAGATGCTGGACATCCTGAAACACCACCACATCGCCATCGGCACAAAACTGGAGGTGAAGAAAAAATTCAATTTCGATAATAGCTTGGAGATCAGGGCTGGCAAGCATACACCCTTCACGCTGAGTGAATCGGTGGCCAGATTTATATGGGTACGAAAAACGAGTAAATCATGAACGAAATAGAAAAATTCTTCGAAGGCATCGGTCCGGTACAATCGGCCCTCATCGCCACTACTTTCACCTGGCTGGTCACCGCTGCGGGGGCATCGCTGGTTTTCTTTTTCAAAACCATTAACCGGAAGGTATTGGACATCATGCTGGGCTTCACTGGCGGCGTTATGGTGGCGGCCAGTTTCTGGAGTCTGCTTAACCCGTCCATAGAGATGTCTGAACGCCTCTACCCCTCCATGCCCTGGATGCCGGCAGCCGTGGGGTTTCTCGGCGGTTCACTATTCATTTATTTCTTAGACAAATTCATGCCGCACCTGCACATCAACTTCAGTGACAATGAGACGGAGGGGATGAAAACGCAGTGGCGCCGTACCACACTGTTGATTCTTGCCATCACCCTGCACAACATCCCGGAAGGGCTTGCAGTGGGCGTCCTGTTTGGCGCGGCAGCCAATGGTATGCCCGAGGCAAGCATCGCAGGCGCTGTGGCACTTGCTTTTGGTATTGGTATTCAGAACTTCCCGGAAGGCCTCGCCGTATCCGTCCCCCTGCGCAGGCAGGGCGTGAGCCGCCTGAAGAGTTTTTGGTACGGCCAGCTCAGCGCCATTGTGGAACCCATCGCGGGTGTAATCGGCGCCCTGGCCGTGATCTACATGCAGCCCATCCTGCCCTTTGCGCTCGCCTTTGCAGCCGGAGCCATGATCTATGTGGTAGTGGAAGAAGTGATCCCGGAAACGCAGCGCGACAAATACACGGACGTGGCTGTGCTGGGTTTTATCGGCGGGTTTGTGGTTATGATGGTTTTAGATGTGGCCCTTGGATAGTTGCATCGATTATTACACTAAATTTACAACCCTTAAACCAAGCGTAATCAATGGCTGAAAAAATTAAAGTAGCCAATCCAGTGGTTGAACTGGATGGCGATGAAATGACCCGAATCATTTGGACCTTCATCAAGCAGAAGCTGATCCTCCCCTATCTTGATATCGATATTAAATATTATGATCTGGGCATGGAATATCGTGATGAAACCAACGACCAGGTGACCGTAGATGCGGCAAATGCCATCAAGCAATATGGTGTGGGTATCAAATGTGCCACCATCACTCCGGATGAAGCAAGGGTGAAAGAATTTTCACTGAAGCAAATGTGGAAGAGCCCCAACGGCACTATCCGCAATATCCTTGACGGTACTGTTTTTCGTGAACCCATCGTAATCAAAAATATTCCCCGCCTGGTGACCACCTGGGATGCGCCGATCATTGTAGGTCGTCATGCTTTTGGTGATCAATATCGTGCCACAGATTTCGTTGTTCCTGGCAAAGGAAAATTGACTATCAAATTTGAAGGCGAAGACGGAACCGTGATTGAACACGAAGTATTCCAGTTCAAGAGCTCTGGAGTGGCGATGAGCATGTATAATGTTGACGAGAGCATCCGTGGTTTTGCACGTAGCTGCATGAACATGGCCCTGCAAAAAGGATGGCCGCTGTACATGAGTACAAAGAACACCATCCTGAAGAAATACGATGGCAGGTTCAAAGATATCTTCCAGGAAATTTTCGATAACGAGTTTAAAGCAGCATTCGAAAAAGCAGGCATCACTTATGAGCACAGGCTCATTGATGATATGGTGGCGAGTGCCTTGAAATGGAACGGTAATTTTGTATGGGCCTGCAAAAACTATGATGGCGATGTACAAAGCGATACCGTTGCACAAGGATTTGGCTCCTTGGGTCTGATGACATCTGTATTGGTGACACCAGATGGTAAAACGATGGAGGCCGAAGCGGCACATGGAACGGTAACCCGTCACTATCGTGAACACCAGAAAGGTAAGCCAACCTCTACCAATCCCATCGCGTCCATTTTTGCCTGGACCAGAGGCCTCGCATTCCGTGGTAAACTGGACAGCAACGATGCCCTGATTAATTTTGCCAATGCTCTGGAAGCAGTATGCATTGAAACAGTAGAAACGGGTAAGATGACAAAGGACCTCGCTGTGTGTATTTATGGTAACAAAGTGAACCATGGTGAACACTATTTGTATACAGAAGAATTCCTGGATGCTATAGATGCAAATCTGAAGAAGAAGCTGGGAATCTAATCAATGCAACATCTGGAGCAATTAGCACGTGAGCTGGAAGGCGATCTTTTTTTTGATCACAAGATGCGCGTCTTGTATGCCACAGATGCATCTGCCTATCGTGAACTGCCGATGGCGGTGGCTATTCCCAGATCTATATGGGACTTGAAAAAGCTTATTGTTTTTGCAAAAGATCATAAGACATCACTGATCCCCAGAACAGCGGGAACTTCACTGGCCGGCCAGGTAGTGGGGAATGGCATAGTGGTGGATGTGTCTACCCATTTCAACCAGATCCTTTCCCTGGATGCCGCTGCAAAAAAAGTTCGCGTACAGCCTGGTGTGGTCAGAGATGAACTCAATCTCTTCCTCAAACCACATGCTTTGTTCTTCGGGCCCGAAACCTCTACTGCCAACCGAGCCATGATCGGCGGGATGGTAGGCAACAACTCCTGCGGTTCCAACTCAGTGGTGTATCGGTCCACGCGCGAGCACCTGCTGTCTGTAAAAGCCTTGCTCAGTGATGGTTCAGAAGTTGAATTCACTGATCTGGATATCGATGCCTTTCATACCAAGTGTGAGCTATCCGGACTAGAAGGAGAGATATATCGGCATATCCGTTCTACACTTTCCGACTACAATACCCAGGAAGAGATCCGAAAGGAATTTCCCCGGCCAAGTGTTGAGCGAAGAAATACAGGCTACGCAGTGGATGTGTTGCTGGAGACTGCACCTTTCACCGTTGGAGGGCCAACCTTTAACTTCTGTAAACTCATTGCCGGTTCCGAAGGCACCCTAGCCTTCATCACGGAGATTGAATTGAATGTAGTTGACCTTCCACCAAAAGAGGTAGGATTACTCTGTGTGCATTTTAATAGTATCGATGAGAGCCTGCGGGCTAATCTGATTGCGATGAAGCACCACCCCAGTGCGAGTGAGCTCATCGATCATTACATTCTCGAATGCACGAAAGATAATATTGAACAAAGCAAGAACCGTTTTTTTGTACAGGGTGATCCCGGTGCTATTCTGGTGATTGAATTCTGCCGGGCAACCCGTGAAGAAATCATCACCCTCGCCTCAACTGTAGAAACAGAAATGCGCGCGGCAGGACTCGGATATCATTTCCCATTATTATTTGGAGATGACTCCAAGAAGATTTGGACCCTGCGTAAAGCCGGACTTGGCCTGCTCAGTAATTTGCCGGGCGATGAAAAAGCGGTTCCGGTGATTGAAGACACCGCTGTTGATGTGCAAGATCTGCCTGCTTACATCCGCGACTTCAACCTGATCCTAGAAAAATTTATCAGGTCATCATCGACGGAGAACATGGAGATGGAAGACTGCGTGGTGAGTTCATCCGCCAAATGGTAGGCGAAAAAAACTACCAGCTGTTGCGCAATCTTAAAAGCACCTGGGATCCGCACCATATATTCAATCCGGGCAAGATCGTGGATACACCTCCGATGGATACGATGTTGCGCTATGCCCCAGATCAGTCGACACCTGTTTTCAACACCATCTTCCGTTTTCATAACCAGGACATCCTGCAACATGCTGAGCAATGCAACGGTTCGGGTGATTGCAGGAAATCACATCTCTCCGGTGGCACCATGTGTCCATCGTATATGGCTACCCGAAATGAAAAAGATACCACCCGTGCAAGAGCCAATATCCTACGCGAGTTTCTGACCAGATCTACAAAGACCAACCGGTTTGATCACAAAGAGATCTACGAGGTAATGGACCTCTGCCTCAGTTGTAAAGGGTGTAAGTCTGAATGCCCATCTAATGTAGATATGGCTAAACTGAAAGCAGAATTTCTGCAGCACTACTATGATGAACATGGTGTGCCGATGCGGTCCAAATTGATCGCCAACTTCACGGCCACTTCCAAACTGGGCTCTTTGTTTCCGTCACTATACAATACCCTCGTAACGGGTAAGCTCACCGGTAAATGGATCAAACAAGTCAGCGGTTTTGCCGTGGAACGATCCATGCCTACGCTGCACTCCACTACCCTAAGGGCCTGGCACAAAAAACATTTGAAGAATACAACCCTAACGGGTAACCGAAGAGTATATTTATTCTGTGATGAGTTCACCAACTACAATGATACGGCCATCGGCATAAAAGCGATTCAGTTATTGGAAAAGCTAGGTTATGAAGTGGTGATACCGGAACATATGGAAAGTGGCAGAACCTGGTTGTCAAAGGGCCTGGTTCGCGAAGCGAAAAAGATCGTGAACATTAACATCGGGTTATTGGCTCCCATTATAACGGATGAAACACCATTGATTGGCATCGAGCCTTCAGCGATCCTCGCCTTCCGTGATGAGTATCCGGATCTGGCTTATGATCATCATCTTGAACCGGCAAAGCGCCTGGCCAAGCAGGCATTCATGTTTGATGAGTTCATTGCATCAGAGATCAGCAAGGGCCACATCAATGAAGACCAATTCACTTCAGACAACCGTAAAATTGTTTTGCATGGCCATTGCCAGCAGAAAGCAGTAGCATCAATGGTACCAACAGTGAAGATCCTTTCTTTCCCGAAAAATTATACTGTAGAAACCATTCCTTCGGGCTGTTGCGGCATGGCCGGTTCCTTTGGTTACGAGAAAGAACACTATGATATATCGATGAAGATCGGTGAACTGGTGTTGTTCCCTACAGTGCGCAAACAAAAAGAAGAAATCATCATTGCCGCACCTGGCACATCCTGCCGCCACCAAATCAAAGACGGAACGGGAAGGGTGGCGATGCATCCGGTGGAAGTGCTTTACGAGGCATTAAGGCATTAGGCATTGGGCATTAGGGGCAATAGGCATTAAGGCATTCTTCCATCTTCTCCCTTTCTTCTGTGTGGACTGCACTGGGCTCGAACCAGTGACCCCTACTCTGTCAAAGTAGTGCTCTAAACCAACTGAGCTAGCAGTCCGGGGCGCTAAAGGTAAGTATTTTCACAAAAGGTTTACGTTGAGGCACTTGCATTTCC
>REAQ01000378.1 GCA_004294195.1 Sphingobacteriales bacterium
CATCGGCGACGCGGCCCGCCTGATCATGCTGGACGATGATGCCGAGATGGGCAATGCAGATTGTCTGGAAAATCTGGTGAAAGCATTTGACGAACCTGAAGACAACCGAAAAGTAGCGATCATCTCTTTCAAAGTGTTGTATTTCGATTCAAACGAAATGCAGGTGAACTGCTTTCCACATAAACAGTTTGAAGCGTATAAACACAAGCATCGTTTTGCCACCTATTATTATGCCGGTGGTGCGCATGCCATACGGAGAGAAGTATTTGAAGAGCTGGGCAGGTATCCGGAAGACTTTTTTTATGGTATGGAAGAATATGATCTGGGATACAGAATTATAGATGCGGGTTATGCTATCCGGTATGACGATAGTATTGTGATGTTGCATAAAGAAAGTCCGCTCGGACGTAAAACGAAAAAGGAAAAGCAAGCCATGCTGTGGATCAATAAATCAAAAGTGGCGTGGCGCTATCTACCCTTCCCCTATTTCCTTTCCACTGCATTGATGTGGTCACTGGAATATCTTCGTAAAACAAAACTGGATATCATTGGCTGGATCAAAGGCTGGTTCAGTGTACTCGCGATCCCATCGAAAGAAAAAAGAAGCCCTTTGAAACCCGCTACGATGGATTATTTACGGAAGACGGAAGCCCGCTTGTGGTATTAAGTAAGGCTAGTTTCTCCAGGAAAATGGAAAGTCCTTTTCGCTTGGCATCATCAAGGTTGTAGCTGATGTTTTTGGTATAATAGTGCATCAACGCTTCTTTATCATATGATTCCTGTGCAACAACTACTTCCAGGTTATTGAGTCCGATGGCATTGGCTTCGCTGAATGGTCCTATGAATGATGCGGGAAGATTTTTGTTGGCCACCCAGGCTGCAAAAATGAAGGGCAACCCGGTATGCGCCTTCCATGCGGTGCCGAGATCATACATATACGCACTATACTTCTTTAGCTCCAGTGCCCTGTCGCCAATCACCACACCAGCCACATCATTTCCGATCTGGTGCAGGTAGGCTTCACCGTTAGTGTCTTGCCAGTTGACGGATTGCTTCCAGTATTCCTGCATGAGGATACGAGTGAGCATTACGGAAGTGCGGGATTGGTAATCCAGCAGGATGGTATGGATCTGTTCAAGCGGTTGTTCTGC
>REAQ01000379.1 GCA_004294195.1 Sphingobacteriales bacterium
CGAGTACACCAGGATGAAAGAGCAGCGGTGTCTGGTGGGCTAATGCATGATTTCGGCTCGCCAATGCGTCAGGAGACGCAGATCAGGGCAGTCCCCGTCAGAAGACGTGGGACTAGTGGGCTGGGAACTAAATTAAAGGCCATTAAGATTTTTCAACTGTTGAGCTTTGATGAATCCTTTGAACTTCCACTTCAAAGGTGTGATTAAACACCTGTTGTAGTAAGTGATATAGGCTTCAACTTTTTCTTCGAGTTCTTTGACAGAACAGAAATTACCATTTGAGATGATGTGCCGTTGAAGTTTAGCAAACCAGTTTTCAATCGGATTGATCCAGGAACAATGTTTGGGAGTAAAGACGAATCTGATTCGATGCTCCGGCTTTTCCAAAAAAGCGCTCCGACTTTCCTGATTCTTCAAAATGCCTTGTTTACCCTTTTTACCCAATGGTCCTTGGAACCCTATTTGTTGGGCAACCCAGATGACCAAACTTTCAGAGAGGTGAATATTGAGTTGATCGGCCATGATGATCACTTCATCCTCTGAGGGAAACTTGGCGACAGTCTGAGTGATGAACTCAGCGAAATCGTCCTCTTTGCGGGTAGGCTTCAACCTTTGGTGGACGATGTTTCCCTCTCCCACATTGATCGCCGCCATTAGACAAGTTGTACCATGACGCTTGTACTCAGACTCCCGACGATGACGGCGACCAGCACTGTCAGGAGCAACTCCTTCGATGCGCTCCAAGGCCTGAATGCCCGTTTTTTCGTCCACGCTGATCAAGTGTACATTGGGGTTCTCGCGTTGTACGCTTTGCAAAATCAAATGACAAATCAGATTGACTTTCAGGACAAAAGCCGCCCAATTACTGATTTTCGGGAACATCCAATACTCACTTTTGTGAGGTTGCAACTTGCTTCTTTTTTAAAATCTCCCCAACGTACCGTGAGGAGATGCTTTCGAGGATACCCTTTGAAATGGCCACCCGCGCTAGCATTTCATGTGTCCAGTTGGTCATCTCCACTCCGTGATCCCTTGGTTTTTCACACGCAAGGGCCACTATTTGCTGCTCTTGGGAAAGGCTGATTCGTTTGGGCGCACCACTTCGAGGAAGGTCGTCAAGCCGTTTCATTATTTCTTTTCGCAGTTCA
>REAQ01000140.1 GCA_004294195.1 Sphingobacteriales bacterium
TTTCTGAAACGGTAGTCCGATGGCTGGCTGAGTACAAACTGCACCAGCTGGTGTTGCAGGAAGGGCAATCGTACTTCCCGCGAATGCGCCATTGCATTGCGATCCGCATATCGCAACAATTCTTCCAATCCCATCCCCATCAGGTCAAAGTATTGAATATCATTGAGCTTGTCTACCGTTGGTTTGAAGATGCCATCTTCATCTGCATGTGTACGGCGATAGTCCGTATCAATGTATGGGTTCTGCTCCTGTTGTTTGACTGCGCGTTTTTTTAGACTGATGGCCGTCCATGTTGGCAGCAAAGCTGCAACGCGGTTGCGCCAGTTCCATGCATCCAGGAAATGATTTTTCCGGAAAGCTTGAGCCTGGGCTTGGGCTTCGGACCATCCTTTGCTCTTGATCTGTTCTTGCAAAAACCAATGCGTGTATTTTGTATATCCGCCGAGCACTTCATCGGCCCCTTGTCCGTCCAACAACACTGTTACGCCCTGTTCTTTTGCGCGTTTATACACGCACCATTGTGCAAAGACCGATGCTGAACCAAAGGGTTCATCCTGATGATAGAGCAATGATTTGAGCTGATCAGCGAGGTCTTGTGCCGATGGCGTTGTGGTGTATGATGTCAATCCGCATTGTTGGCTTACCTGTTCAATTTGCGCAGATTCATCTTTGGCAAAGCCGGGAAACACGGCGGAGAAAGCGCGATGGGAGAAGGATACGTTGCTTGATTGATTGCAGAGTGCTGCGATGGTGGAGCTGTCGATCCCGCCGGAAAGACTGGTCCCACAAGCTACATCGGCCGTTAATCTTGTATCAACTGCACTATGTAATAATGATGAAAAGCGTTGCATGACCTCTTGTTCCGGCAGGCTTTCTCTCGCTTCTTTATCGAGGTCAAAATACCTGGCCACCACGGGTTCCTGGTTGGCTTCCATCGATATGAAATGCGATGGCGGAAGTTGAAAGATGTGTTCGTAAAAAGTATTATCGGGCCAGGCCACTTGTTTGGTATGCCCGAGGGTCAGATAGTTATAGAGCAGCGCTTGATTAACCGAAGCATCGATCCCAGCAGCCAAAAGTGCTTTGATCTCTGAGGCAAACAAAAGCGTTTGTGCGTCCTTGTTATAGTGATAATAGAAAGGCTTCTCGCCAAACCGGTCGCGCGCGGCAAAGAAATTTCTGTGCTGTTCATCCCAGATCGCGAAAGCGAACATGCCGTCAAAATGTTGCAGGCAATCATGGCCGTAAGCAGCATAAGCCGCAACAATTACTTCGGTATCACCATCGGTATGAAAATGAAACCCTTTTTGTTGAAGGGATTGTCTGAGCGCTTTATAATTGTACAACTCGCCATTGTACACCAGTACATATCGGTCCATATACCGGAAGGGCTGGTCCGAGGCGGTGCTGGTATCTATCACGCGTAACCGATGATGGGCAAGGCCGATGCCGTTTTGTTCATAGAACCCTTCCCCATCCGGGCCTCGGTGCCGCATGGTATTGTGCATCGACCGAAGTTGTTGCGGGTTGATGGCGGAGGGGGATATGATGCCGGCGATGGAACACATGAGAACAGGGGGAGGGTTTAGGGGGAGGGTTTAGGGTGAGGAATGCGAACTTGCGACCTGCGAACTGAATTAGAATCCGAAAGGAACGCTTGCTCTAAGGTTGTCCCACTGCACAATCATCGACATACCTCCGGTTCTTTTTTCGAAATAGATGCAGAAGTTTTCAATGCTGTCCGTAATTTTTTCAGGCTTGATGTCAAACCTGGCCACGTCCTTGTTCTGGTCGTATTTGAATGAACCCCAGGTATCGGTGTCACGGTTCACGATGAGGGTCCAGGATTCAGTTTTGGGTAAAGCATATAATGTGTACTTGCCTTTTTTGATTTTGGTACTGCCAAGGGTTACATCCCTGTAGAATTCTATTTCGGTAGCTTCGTTGGCACCAAGTCGCCAGATCTGGTTGTATTCCACCAGATTGCCGAACACTTCCCTGCCGTTTTTTTGTGGGCGGGAGTAGATGACTCTGGCGATCAATGGTTCTAAGGTGCGATCCTGTATCTTGAGGATGGGGAAGTTGGCCGGGTAGTAGCTGATGTCCAACGGTGATTTGTCGATAGCTGGAATCTGCTTACTGGCGCCATTCTGCGCCGTGGCACAGAGGGTGAGGATCAGGGAAAATAGAATCAGGGCCAGGTTTCTCATGAAAAGAATTTTGACAAAAATAACCCGCCAAAGTTGGTTTTGGAAATAACTTTAGTCATGTCCCAAACTTGGCCGGCAGATTATTTTTGCCCCTGATAATCATCACTAATGAAAGCAGATATCAAGTACAGCACGCCTGAGGAAGCCTTGTCTATTATTAAATCGGGCGATCGTGTCTTTATGCACGGATCGGCCCAAACCCCGGTATTCATCATCAATGAGTTGGCCAAGCAGGCCCATCGGCTGCGGGATGTGGAGATCGTTTCCATCTCGGTTTATGGGGACCTGGAGATCGCCAAGCCGGGTTACGAGAAATCATTTATGCTCAATTCCATGTTTGTGTCTGGTGCACTCCGACAGGCGGTGAACGAGGGGCGGGCGGATTATATTCCCGTGTTTTTGAGTGAGATCCCTGAATTGTTCAAGCGCAATATTTTACCGATTGATGTGGCCATTGTGCAGGTATCTGTTCCCGATCAGCATGGTTATTGTTCTCTGGGCGTATCCGTGGATGTGGCCCGAAGTGCCGTGAATACGGCCAAGGCCGTCATCGCGCAGGTGAACCCGAATGCACCGAGAACGCACGGGGACGGATTGATCCATGCATCGCGGTTCAAGAGCATGGTGTACTGCGAGGATCAAATGCAAGAGGCCAATTTCAGTGAGAAAGTGGGCGAGGTAGAGCATAAAGTAGGTCATTTTGTGGCGAGTCTTATTGAAGACAGGAGTACTTTGCAAATGGGCATCGGTGCGATACCTGATGCAGTGTTGAAAGCATTGAGTGGCCATAAGGATCTGGGTGTGCACACCGAAATGTTTTCCGATGGCATTATCGATTTGTTTGAGAAAGATGTGATCAACAACAAGTATAAAAGTATTCACCCCAATAAAGCGGTGACAGGATTTGCGTTGGGCTCAAAGCGGTTGTACGACTATGTAAATGATAATCCTGCCTTTGCATTTTTGGATATCGATTATGTGAATGATCCGCATGTGATCCGCAGGAATCCGCGGGTCTGTGCCGTGAACAGCGCGGTGGAAGTGGATCTCACGGGCCAGGTTTGTGCGGACTCCATCGGTATGTATCAATTCTCCGGCGTAGGCGGGCAGATGGATTTCATGCGGGGAGCGGCATTGAGCCAGGGCGGTAAGCCGATCATTGCGATTACCTCGCGAACGGCAAAAGGTGTTCCACGTATTGTGCCTTTCTTAAAACAAGGTGCGGGTGTAGTGACTACACGTGCGCATGTGCACTATATCGTAACAGAATTTGGCATCGCGTATTTATATGGTAAGAATCTTAGACAGCGTGCAAAAGCGCTGATTGATATTGCGCATCCGGATGATAGAGAGATGTTGGAACAGGCAAGTGTAGAAAGATTTAAAATATTTTAGAGTTCGCCACTAGCTACTAGCTATTAGCTAGTGGCGAGGTGTTGCTCAAGCTCGGGAAAAAACGCTTCAAATCCTTTCTGCAAGGTTGTGTAGTGTTCAGTGAAGATGGAAAATGCAGTATCCATCTCCGTTATGTGCTGTGCACGGCGTTGTAAGCCACCCATGCTTTGCCTGAGCCCATTCAGGCTGCGATAATGGAACAGCCAGTTTTGAGAACGCATGTAAGGGAACATGCGGGCGAAGCGCTCGGGGAAAACAGGTACAAAGGGTGCCAGCGTAGTATAGGCCTGCTGGCTAAAATCCATCAGGCTTTTTTCTGTGGGGAATATCGGTGCGTGGTTGGCCAGGAAATGATCGTGCACTACATCTATGATGGGACTCGCATAGAGGCCGTAAGCAGGCCGGAATAATTGCTTGAGTTCCTTATTGACGGGGTGCTCATCGGTATAACTATCGATGGCCCGATGGATGGCGATGCCTTGCTGTATGCCGGCGCTATAATCGAATTTTTTCTTCCCCTTCACAAAATCAGAAATCATATTTCCCACCAGGATTTCCGGGTGGTTGTAGGAGAGATATGCGTGAGCGAGAAAGTTCATTGTAGAGGTTGAAGGTTGTAAAAATAGCTAATAGCTACTAGCTAGTAGCTATTGATTGACTGCGAGATAATTTGCCTAGTTTTGCTTTTCTAAATAACGGTTATGACAAAAGGTCCTGTTTCCCAGTTTATGATGCACCACTATCGTCACTTTAATGCGGCTTCGGTGGTGGATGCGGCAAAAGGTTATGAGGCACACTTGACGGAAGGTGGCAAGATGATGATCACCCTCGCTGGTGCGATGAGTACCGCCGAAATTGGCGTTTC
>REAQ01000141.1 GCA_004294195.1 Sphingobacteriales bacterium
TATTTGGCCTTTGCTTTTTCGGCCCCCTCGATGCCAGCAACTTACACGCTGGCGTGCCAAATTCGCGTGGTCAGCGGTAGTGTGACGGTGGCCGTGCAAGAACCCCAAAAACGTGCGTGGTTCAATGGCTCAATGGCTCATTTGTTCGTTTTTCCAATGGATTGCATACTTCACGAGAATTCCCATCGTTATAAATGGGTAGTTATCAACTGATAGACCAAACCATTGTCCTATGAACCGAATCCAATATCCATCCGCAAGGTTGGTTATCGTGCTGTTGTGTATGGTACTGGGTCTTTGGGTGAATGCCCAACCAACCGGAAACTGTAACACCGTCCAGGTCACTGCCCAGACCTTTGAATCCCGCTGTACTGCAACGGGCACCATTACCATTTCAGCAAGCGGTGGATCCGGTCAGTTTAACTACCGCGTGACGGGTCCCATCAATACATCATATACTTCGTCCAACTCCATTTCCGGACTCACTCCCGGTACATATACGGTATATGTCCAAGACTTTGTCAATGGTTGCGTTAGACAGCTGGATAGTATAAACATCGCAGGGAACTATGAAGATCCCCGGTTCTCATTGCTGGCCAACAACATCAGCTGTAAAAACGCCATCAACGGCAGCATACGCGCCGTTGACATCACCGGCGGACGCCAACAGTTTTGGTTCACCATCGTCACTGCCCCGCAAGCTGCAGATCTTGGAAGATCTAATGCTTCCGGGTTTTTTCCCAATCTTGCACCTGGCGATTATGCGGTCAAGATGGAGGACTCCTGCGGTGGTATCCAAACCCGCCGCGTCACCATCCTTCCTTACGACTGGTGGATCGAAGCATCTTCAGGAAGCATGGCATCTTGCAGTACGGCTAATCTCTCTATTGAACTTCGGGATAGCCGCGGAAACTTAACACCTGATTCCGTTTTTCAAACCTTCCGTTATGGATGGGTAAGGGGAACGAATGATACGGTATGGAACGCCACGTCCAACTTCTCAGCAAATATCGGAAACAGAAGAGCCATAACACTTGTTGTAAAGGACGGCTGTGGAAATGTAACCTCTACACCTTGGATCAATACCTATCAGCCAGCAGTTGACGCAAATGTCACCACCTCAGCTACAGCATGTAATGTATTCACGGCCAGGGTAACCGGCGTGGTGAATATGACCAACCCGCAGTTTTGCTTGTTCGATGGTAGTTACACACAACTCGCTTGCAATACCACTGGTATTTTCAACAACCTTTCACAAGACAACTATACCGTTGAGATACGTGACCTTTGTTACGATACGCTTATCCGCAGAAACTTCAGTCTGATTAATCCGAAACCTGACGTCACCGCTTCGCCGGTTATCACAAGAGTGAACTGTGCAAGATTCAATGTGCAGATCACAGGTCTCTTCAATTTTACCAACCCCCAGTTCTGTATATTCAGAAACAGCGTGCAATTATCCTGCAACACCACGGGAAGATTTAATAACCTGCCCAATGGAACCTATGAAGTTCAGATTACAGACGCTTGTTATGATACTACCATTATTCGCGTAGTAGATGTGCAGCCGTTGGTTCCATCCGTAGACGCAAACGTTTCCATTTCCAACAGATCCTGTACGGGTTTTGATGTGGCCGTGACCGGACAAACCAACCTCAGTTCTCCTGTATATTCCTTGTGGAACAACGGTCTTCAGATTGAATCCAACACAACAGGCGTGTTCAATGGATTATTGTATGGCGACTACTGTATCAGGGTAAGGAATTCAGCCTCCTGTTATGATACTACTATCGTAAGATGCTTTACGGGCACGCCGCCGATTCCCTCTGTGGCTACCAATCTTTCGGTTATCCGTGACTGTGATGTAATAAGGCTGGATGTGACAGGAGAGCAAAACCTCACCAATCCACAATATTGTCTGTTTGACAGCTCTGGAAATCCTTTGGGTTGTAATGGCACAGGTTTATTCCCTGATCTGCCATACGGCCGATACTGTATCAGGATCATCAATGATCCCAATTGCTATGACACTACCATCCAGCGCTGCATTACGGTAGACAGGCAAAGACCATCAGGAGGCGCTGTTACACAAAGTAATGCCAACTGTCTGAGCTTTGACGCTGCGTTCACTGGCGGATCTAACATCACCAATCCTACTTATATCCTTCAGGATAGTGCAGGTGTTGCGTTGGATTCAAACACAACAGGCCGGTTCACCAATATTCCTTTCGGTAGGTATTGCATAGCTATGCGTAATGACCCAACTTGTTACGATACTACCATTACAAGATGCTTTACGGGCCAGCGCCCGAGACCTTCGGGAGGATCCGCATCGTTCAGCCAGATGACCTGTCCAACCTTCAGTGTCAGGATCAATGGTCTGGTGAATATTTCCAATCCCATATTTACGCTCAAAGACAGTTCCGGAAATATTGTTGGTACAAATACAACAGGTGTGTTTGACAGCCTCAGTTATCAACGGTACTGCATGGAGATCAAGAATGATTCCAGCTGTTATGATACCGTGATCGTCAGGTGCTTTAATCCAATCAGGCCTACGCCTTCTATTGGTTCTGTGACTACGAGTAACCTCACCTGTGCCAGTTTTGATGCAACACTTAATGGTCAAACTCTGTTGACCAATCCCATCTATAACCTGAAAGATTCAGCGGGTATCATTATTGCTACCAACGACAGCGGAATTTTTACAGGGCTTGCTTATAGGCGATATTCGATAGAGGTGATCGATGGATGTTATCCGAATCCATTGGTGAGAAACTTCTCTGCTTCAAGACCACCCCTGGATGTTGCGGCGAGTGCCGGTGGCGGATGCGAAATGGGTATGACCAATTTGCGTGTTGACCTGCAACAAGGATCGCAGCCTTATATCGTAACCGTTTTCGATCCATTGAATAATGTAGTGGGTAACGTGGTTTCCAGGGCCGGATTGGTAGAGTTCAGGAATCTGCCTGCGCTTGCATCTGGTATGCAGTATCGTGTGGAGGTGATAGACAGTTGTGGACGTACCGGATCGCAGATGTTGACACCGGTGTTAAGCCAAATTAATAAGACCATCCAGTTTACCCAGCGTTGTCCTTCGGGATTGAAACCGAACGGGTCTTCAGATATTGTGGTTACCGTGAGTTCAAACACGGGTCCTATTTATCCTGTCATCATTAGGGAGAATGGTGTGGTAGTAGACATACCTTACGCAAACCAGGCTGGCAGAACGTTTAGCTTCATTGACCTGCAACCAGGTACTTATGTAGTGATGTATAATTTGCCCGGAGGTTGTAGCAATAAAGTCTATGATACGGTTACCGTAAATCCATACAGTTATCCGGTGATTGCGAATGCGGCGGTTTACCAATGCAGCAACAACAGTTTCACGGTCAGTGCCGCCATTGACGGTGGTGCGCCTAGCTTCCAGTATCAGATCATCGGCAGCACACCTGCATTGCCATCGATCAACACCGGCTGGCAAAGCAGCCCTGTATTTACCATCAACAATGGAGCGAGCTATTCACTGGTGAGGTTGAGGGCCATTGATGCCTGTGGAAACGCTGCACTCAATGATGCCAATGTATTGCCATTGCAGAATCTGGTGGTTACGGCAACCAGTACATGTTTTTCTGCAACAACCCAATTAAGCGTAGACTATATACCCAATGCATATTATCGTTGGTATAAAATGTCTGCCAACAGGAGAGACAGTGTGTACCTCGGCAATGGCAATAGCTATATTGTTTATGACGTATCTCCAACTGACACCGGTTTGTATAAAGTGACGATGACCCTGAATGGTGGTTGTGTAGACAGGGAAGCGAGTTTTGACCTCACGGGTGACTGTATTATCCTTCCGGCAAAAGACATTAGGCTTACCGGAGAAAAGCAATCACAGCAAGCAGCACTAAAGTGGACAGTCATCGGAGAAAACCAGGTAGAGCAGTATGAAGTGGAGCATGCCACATCGCCTGCGGGTCCGTTCAAATTTGTGGGGACTAGTTTGCCGAAGTATCCCCAGGGCGACAACCAGTATACTTTCCTGCATGACGCACCAGTGTCCGGAGATAACTACTACCGGATCAAGGTGAAGAGCACGAAGGGTCAGATCGGGTATAGCAATGTGATTTCCCTGAATTGGACTGACAGCCGGATTGCGGTATATCCTGTTCCTGCATCACAAACCGTGTATGTTTCTGTAAATGGCCAACAACCCAGAGATCTCCGCCTCCAGCTTTTTACCCTGAACGGTCAGCTGCTGCAGGATAAGATGGAGCGGCGGGTAAGAACGGCCCAGATTCCTGTGCACCGCAAAGGATACGCATCTGGTATGTACCTCCTAAGGATCACTGATCTTGAAACCGGACTGGTGCAGACCGAACGGATCATCTTTGAGTAACCCCCTTTTCCCTATACCCCGGGGCAGTGGAGCAATCCGCTGCCCTTT
>REAQ01000142.1 GCA_004294195.1 Sphingobacteriales bacterium
CGCGAGGCAATTGCGCCTGCGGGACATTGGCGGTATCATCGTGGTAGACTTCATTGACATGAAGAATCCCGAGAACAAGAAAAAGCTTGCAGACGCGATGGAAGGCTATATGCGCACAGATCGCTCCAAGCATGCGGTACTTCCTATTTCAAAATTCGGACTGATGCAGATCACCAGGCAGCGTATGAAGCCTGAAGTGAACATCAACACTCAAGAGGTGTGCCCATCCTGTCATGGCACCGGGAAGATATCTTCTGCCCTGATCCTTGAGGATGAGATCGAAAAAAACATCAGCTACCTGGCGATGCAAAAGCACAGGGTGCTGACGATCACCGTGCATCCCATACTTCACGCCTACCTGACCAAGGGGCTGTTCTTCTCATCCATTGCCCGCAAGTGGAAGAGAAAATATAGTATCAAACTGGACATCACCTCTAACAACCAAAGCCACCTTACTGAATTCCATTTCTTTGACGGAAATGGCGATGAGATCAAGCTTTAACAATTAACAAATGACAATTGGCAATTAACAATTGGCACTAGTCTTTAGATTCTAAGAACTATTGCCAATTATCAATTGCCAATTGCTAATTGTTATTTACCAATAAAAAGCCCCGCGAGATGCGGGGCTTTTTATTTTTATTGTTTCTGGAGAATGACTCTCAAGAAGCCCTGATCTGAACCGTTATATGACATACGGAACCTGATATCTACCAGGCCTGTACAAGTAAACACATAACCGTTGGTGGCTGTTGCGCCAGAGCCAATTGTAGCAAATACGCCAGGATAATTATTCGCAATCGTTACACCTGCTGGTGTAGTTGCTGCACCAGTAGCCTGAACTACGTCTACAATGAAAGGATTCACAGGATCACCAAAGGCAGGGTTAGGCCAGAGGTTTCTCATGTCAACACTATTCGCCCTTGGACCATCGGAGAGCTTGATGACATCACCAGGAGACCAGTCAACCCAGTCATCCTGAACCACACGATAGTTCACATTAGTTCCAATTCCTGTGAACGGACATACAGCGATAGCACCCCAAGCGAGTGCCGCGTTGTAGTTGGCGTTACCAGCCAGCGTTGGAGACGTATTTGAAAAATCAAAAATGGCTCCATCTTTAGTAGTAATAGAATTGTAGATTGTATAGGTATTACCTGGTGCTACGAGAGTAGGTGCAATTGCTGTTGCAATTTCACTACCCTTTACAGCCACAGTATACAAACCACCATTACTGTTTGGAATTTCCTTGATCTTTTTCCACTTAGACTTGTCACGAGTTGGCGTACCAGGTGCTACATAGATCGTAAGCTTCTCCTGTTCCAGTCCAAACTCCCGAACATCGATTGACACCGTGCTAGCTGCAAGGTTACCCACGTCTAGAAGAGTGTTAGTAGATTTAACAAGTGTGACATAGGAACCGCGTCCCAGTGATGCAGGATCCTGGATCACATCGCCCTTTTTACAGGCAGGGAAAAGAACCGCTCCGGTAGCCAGCACAAGTATGGATGAAAATATTCTTCTCATTGTTATTTGTTTTTTATTGAATGAAACCTGCAGGATTGTTGTCCCAGAACACCTGCACATTCACACCAGCTTTTTGTGTAGCATTCTTATTAAGGTTTACATAGTTAGCAGGATAGAACATTGACCTGGTATAAGCACCTGGATTGGGAGAAATCGTAAACTGCATACTTTCAGGCTTACCTGTTCTGCGATACAGATTAAAAGCATCGATACCATTACCCCAAAGCGCAAGCCAGTATTCTTTTCCGATTACAGCGAGTTTAGCATCAGTAGTTGTTGCAGCGTCATAACGAGCCAAAACCTTGGTAATATAGTTATCAATCTTAGTCTGCGTCATTTCGAAGCCAGTAACCACGGATCCGGCTGCACCTATCGCTGCAGGGAACCCACCTACCTTGGCCATACTCCTGCGGATCGCAGCTTCCAGCAAAACCTTAGGATCACCAGTAGTACCAAGGGTCAGTGCAGACTCGGCGGCGATGAACTGGGTAAATGCTGACTGCCAAATAGGCTGGATACCGGCACCCTGACCACCTACGGTAAGCGCTACGGAAACACCTTGGTTGGCGTCAAACTGGCCGCCTGCGGGATAAATACCAACAGTTGTGCGCAACGGACCATCCGGTGGGATACCAGAGTTGTCGCCATGATCACGCCCCCAATAGCCCTGAAGCGTCTGGCAATAAGGCATTGTAGTTGTGTAATGAGAAGGTTTAGCTTGCACAGTACAGGGATATGTCTCAGAAGACGCAGCAGCATAGTTGGTACGCTGGCGATAGAGATAATATCTTGTACGGGGATCATTGTTCGCATCACCAGTTCCTTTGTCTTGCACAAGGGAAGACATAAAGAAATTGTTGATATAATCGCCTGCAGATCCGTTTGCTGTATAATTGCCGGAATATGAAGGATGGCGGCTTGGCGGGTTGGCCAGTCTACTCGCATACTTGAATTCAAAATCACGGGCAGTGGTAGTAGTAGATGCAATCACATCTGCATCCGCCAACAGTGCATTGATTTTGTCTTTTACAGTTGCGTCAACGAGCCTTGTATTTACGAAAGCTCTTAGTTTCAACAACTTCGCAGTTGTTCTCCAGTTGGCAGCACCTGTAGCATTTGAGGCACCAAAAAACAAGTCCTGATTACCGGGGTATGCGCCTGGTGTTTTTGCCAAATCGGCAATGGCTTCATCTAGCAAAGCGATCGCCTTGGCGTACACGTCCTTGCCATTATCCGCCACAGGATTGGTATTATCTGTTCCGAGATTTGACTCGGTAGCAGGTACATTACCAAAGAAATCCACTAAGGTCATCATCACATGCGCCCGCATGATCTTTGCCATGGCCACGTTAACCCACTGCCTATTAGTAGAAGCAATAGGGATCAAGGCATCTACGTGCTTAAAAACACCTGTATAGGCTGTGCTCCACATACCATCGAAAGTAGTGGGTGCATAGGCGTTGTTATAAGTGGGACCGTACATGTGAATCTGGCGTGTGACCTCAGAACCAAGGTTCTTAGCCGTATTGAAGAAGCTCTCATAACTTAACTGCGCCGCATTCAGGTACAAATTAGCGTCAGCCGCATCAACACTGGGTGTGTTGGGATTCACCAGGTATTCATCCAGCTTCTTGGCGCAGGATCCCAGGGTAACCGCAGCAGCGAGACCGAGAATGATTAATTTATTTCTTTTCATGTTATATTCTTGTTTAGAAAAGATTAGAAGGAAACTCTTACACTCACACCATAACGCTTGGAAGTAGGACCAGAAAGATATTCCAGACCACGCACGTTAGATACACCCAGAGATGAAGTTTCAGGATCGAAATTCACAAACTTGGGGAAGTTAGGCGCGTTATACCAAAGGTTCTGACCACTGAAGGTGATAGAAGCACCGCCGAAAGGCAGCTTCCTAAACCACTCTTGTGGGAAGTTGTAAGACAATGAAGCTTCTCTCAACCTAACTACCGTGGCATCGTAAACGATCAGGTCACCCATTCCGAAGAAACCAGAAAGGTTGTTGAAATAAGCTTCTGATGTAGTGATCTGGATATCGTTAGGTGTACCATCCTGCTTAACGCCGGGTAGGATCACACCGTCAAAACGATCAAGACCAGCTTCTGGACCTACGTCTTTCGTCAAACCACGACCAGTCAGTGTACCAGGCGTATAAGCCAACATGTCACCACCTTGCGTGTAATCAAACTGGAAACGTAGAGAAAGACCTTTCCAGGTAATGGTGTTGATCAATGATGATACGAAATCAGGGTTTGGATCACCAATGATGCCCAAAGCATTGGAAGTAATATAGTTACCGTTGTTATCAACGATACGCTGACCGGTTGGTTTAGAGGAAACCGCAGTGGTTCCCGTATCACGGCGAGCATATGAACCTTGAATAACACCCAAAGGATAGTTGTTCAGGGCAAACAGACCTTCGTTGGTGAAACCATCCACAACGATCTGCTTAACCTCATCAGGCAGATCATACACCAGGTTCCTGTTGCGCGTATAGTTTGCAGTGATTTCCCACTGGAAATTGCGCGTACGAATTGGAGTAACGCCAAGCTGAATTTCCCAACCACGGTTGCGGAGGTTACCAGCATTGATGAAAGTAGCCGTAAAACCAGTTGAAGGATCGAGGTCACGACGCAGGATCTGGTCAGATGATACCCTGTTATACCAGGTCACATCAAAACTGAACCTGTTGTTGAACATTTTACCTTCAGTACCAAACTCAACTTCTTTTTGCAACTCAGGCTTAAGATCTGGGTTGGGGAGTAGGTTTGAAATGGTGTTGGTATTGATAATAGTTCCATCTCTAAGTGCGAACGCGTTGGTGTTGATAGACAGAATAGGTCTGGTATTGTAAGGTGCACCAAAGTTTGCAGATGTTGAATAACCAGCACGG
>REAQ01000382.1 GCA_004294195.1 Sphingobacteriales bacterium
CCCTTCTACCGGGAGACATCATCACCACGGGCACGCCCTCTGGTGTGGGCCTTGGACAAAAACCCGCACCCTGGTATCTGAAACCCGGAGACATCGTGCGTTTGGGCATTCATGGCCTTGGTGAACAACAACAACATGCCGTCGCGTTTTCCCTATAATGCCAAATGCCCATTGCCCAATGCCTACCATTGACGCCCATATTCATTTTTGGAACTACGATCCCGTCAGGGACAGCTGGATAACAGAAGACATGGCTGTGATCCACAGAAACTTTACGCCCAAAGACGCGCAGAAGGTTTTTGCAGCGAACGATGTTGAGGGCTGCATAGCCGTTCAGGCAGACCAGAGTGATCATGAAACACATTACCTGCTCCAACTTGCCCGGGAAAATCAATTTATCAAAGGTGTTGTGGGTTGGGTTGATTTCACGGCAGTTCAAATTGAGGAACTACTGCATGCATATAAAAAAGAACCGCTGCTGAAAGGCTTCAGGCATATCATCCAAGGCCAATCGGACGAAGCCTATTTCACCAACAAGGCTTTCATCCGATACATGTCTTTGCTTGCACCACTGGGTTTCACCTATGATGTTTTGATCTATCATGATCAGTTGCCCCAAGCCATACGCTTTACGGAGAAATATCCGGACCAGCGTTTTATCCTGGACCATATCGCGAAGCCGGCCATCCGGCACAAAGCATGGAAACAATGGAAAGAAGATATTAAAGAACTGGCGCGTAATCCAAATATGTATTGCAAACTTTCAGGTATGATTACGGAGGCCGACTGGAAGCAGTGGCAGTACCAGGATCTGGTTCCATATCTGGAAATTGTTGCTGAATACTTTGGTACGGACCGTCTTTGCTTTGGCTCAGACTGGCCCGTAGCACTGGTGGCTGGTTCATATGCGGAGGTAGTGCAAGTAATTCGTCAATTCATGGCCCAGGTTCCTAAGGAGACAAGAGAAAAAGTAATGGCTGGAAATACCGCTACTTTCTATAAATTGGGTTCATGGATCTCTTCTTGAAAGACAAAGTCATTGTGGTCTCAGGTGGTGCAAAAGGCATTGGTGAGGCCATCGTTATTTCATTGGCCCGTGAAGGCGCGATTCCAGTGATTCTTGGCAGGAACCAGCAAG
>REAQ01000049.1 GCA_004294195.1 Sphingobacteriales bacterium
AAGCGGTTGCCAGCCTTTCTTGATGAGGCAGATACAGGTGCGCTAATGCAGGAGGGCAGGGGGGAAGAAGGCTGGAAGGGGTACACCAGGCAGATTATACTTGAAATCCTGTATTCATGCGGACTACGGGTCAGTGAGTTGATAGGTCTTCGCGAGAAACACGTGGATACCGGGTTACGGCAGATCAAAGTCTTAGGAAAGGGGAACAAGGAAAGGGTCATTCCTGTGAAGCCTGAACTGGCCAATCAGCTTGAGCAATATATGGGAGAGAAGCGAAAGCAGATGGAACGGCCGGATACGGACTACCTACTGGTCAATGAAAAGGGGCAAAAACTCTATGCTAGATATATTTACCGGGAGGTGAACGAGGAGCTCATGGCCTTCCGGAACGTTACCAAGAAAAGCCCCCACCTGATGCGGCACACCTTCGCCACCCAACTCGCAAATAATGGGGCGGATCTGAATGCTATTAAGTCGCTCCTTGGTCACAGCAGCCTGGCAGCCACCCAGGTATACACGCACAGTACTATTGATAAGTTGAAGGATATCCACAAAAAAGCGCATCCGAAAGCCTGAAGTGGAATTCTGGAATTCTGAAATCCAGGAATACAGGAATTTAGGATTTCAGATTTGGCTTGGGTATGTTTTTTTTGTAACTTGATATAGCTTCAATGAAGGAAATTTGTACCCCCTGAAAGAGAAGTTCTTTTCTTATTGTTTCACCAGAAAAAATATCGTTTACCATGAACGTTAACATTCAGACTGTGCGTTTTGAAGCCGATTCCAAGTTGCTTGACCACGTAAACAGGAAGATCCAGAAAATCGAGAATTTTCATGACAGGATCGTTAAGATTGATGTTTATCTGAAACTGGACAATGTGGTGCACCAGATCAAGGATAAAATTGCTGAAATACGCGTCAGGATTCCCCGTCATGAGTTTTTTGTCAAGCACACCTCCAAGTCTTTTGAAGCCTCATTTGACAGTGCCTTAGAATCAGTGATCACCCAGATTAAAAAAACGAAAGAAAAGCAAGCCGCATAAACTTATTCCCATTCTACAACCAAAAGGGCCGGAAACGGCCCTTTTTTATTTTCTGCCCTTAATTATTTCTGATTCAAAATTTTTGCATTTCACAATTTCCATTACCTTTGCCTTCCCAAAAAATGGGGTGAAGTTCTTTATTTACACCAGAGATACGCCACTTTAGCTCAGCTGGTAGAGCAACTGATTTGTAATCAGTAGGTCGTTGGTTCGATTCCGACAAGTGGCTCTTCAAGGTATGGGCAGGTTCCAGAGCGGCCAAATGGGGCGGACTGTAAATCCGCTGTCTTTCGACTTCAGAGGTTCGAATCCTCTCCTGCCCACTTTTGAGAAAAGGTAGAAGATAAAGGGAAAAGTGCGAAGGTTTGTTCCTTCCAACTTCTACCTTCGCAGTTCTAACTTTTTAAATGCGGGAGTAGCTCAGTTGGTAGAGCGATAGCCTTCCAAGCTATAGGTCGCGGGTTCGAACCTCGTCTCCCGCTCAGAATTGGTCCCATGTGGGGCCGGCCTCTGGGCAATTAGCCGTTGTAGCTCAGTGGTAGAGCACTTCCTTGGTAAGGAAGAGGTCGTGAGTTCAATTCTCATCAACGGCTCAAATAAGTGAAAATGCAGCCTTGCTGCGATATATAACAATTGTACACAACCTAAAAACGGATAACAATGTCTAAAGAGCAATTTAAGCGGGACAAACCCCACGTTAACGTTGGTACCATTGGTCACGTTGACCATGGTAAGACCACTTTAACTGCTGCTATCACTAACATCCTTGCTAAAAAAGGATGGGCGCAGGAAAAGAAGTATGATGAAATCGATGCTGCTCCTGAAGAAAAAGAGCGTGGTATTACCATCAATACGGCGCACGTGGAGTATCAGACTGCAAACCGCCACTATGCTCACGTTGACTGTCCTGGTCACGCGGACTATGTGAAAAACATGATCACTGGTGCTGCCCAGATGGACGGTGCTATCCTGGTTGTGGCTGCTACAGACGGTCCTATGCCCCAAACGAAAGAGCACATCCTGCTCGCTCGTCAGGTAGGCGTTCCCCGGATCGTAGTTTTCATGAACAAAGTTGATCTGGTTGACGATCCTGAACTGCTGGAATTGGTGGAAATGGAGATTCGTGAACTGTTGAGCACATATGGTTTTGATGGTGATAATACACCTATCATCCAGGGCTCTGCAACTGGCGCACTAGCTGGTGATGAGAAATGGGTTACTAAGGTTAACGAGCTTATGGATGCTGTTGACACTTACATTCCCCTGCCTCCCCGCCCGGTTGATCAGCCGTTCCTGATGTCTGTAGAAGACGTATTCACTATCACTGGTCGTGGTACCGTTGCTACAGGCCGTATCGAGCGCGGACGTATTAAAGTGGGTGAAGGTGTTGAGATCGTAGGTCTTATGGATGCTCCACTGGTGTCAACCTGTACAGGTGTAGAGATGTTCCGTAAGCTCCTCGACGAAGGTGAAGCTGGTGACAACGCCGGTCTGCTCCTCCGTGGTATTGAGAAGAAAGATATCCGCCGTGGTATGGTTATCTGTAAGCCTGGTTCCATCACTCCTCACACTGAGTTCAAGGGTGAAGTGTACGTACTGAGCAAAGAAGAAGGTGGCCGTCACACGCCATTCTTCCAGAAATACCGTCCTCAGTTCTATTTCCGTACTACAGACGTAACGGGTGAAGTAGAATTGCCAGCAGGTGTTGAAATGGTAATGCCTGGTGATAACATCAACCTGACGGTAAAGCTGATACAGCCTATCGCTATGGAAAAAGGTCTGAAATTCGCGATTCGCGAAGGTGGCCGTACCGTAGGTGCTGGTCAGGTGACTGACATCCTTAAATAAGTTCCTGCCCTTGAAAAAGGGTCTTGGATCAGGATATTCATTACATTGCGAAGTACTTAGGGGCAACCCTGAGTACTTTGTTTTCTAAAAAAGTCAACATTCAAAAGTCAAAAGTCAAAAAATCGTTTTGAATTTTAGCTTTTGAATGTTGATTTTGAAAAACGGGTATAGTATAACGGTAGTACAGAGGTCTCCAAAACCTTCAGTCTGGGTTCGAATCCTAGTACCCGTGCAAGCTCAGATCAAATGAAGAAGATAGAAGCATATTTTAAAGACTCGTACAGAGAGTTGACCGAGAAGGTGACCTGGCCAACCTGGGAGCAGCTTCAACAGTCCACCATGATCGTTCTGGTAGCCACTTTACTGATTACCGGAATCGTTTGGGTGATGGACTTTGCCAGCAGTGGCGTGTTACAATTTGTTTACTCCTTATTTAAGCAGTAATGGAAACACAGGTTCAGCAGGATGCCAAAGACACCAAATGGTATGTTCTCCGTGTAGTTAGCGGAAAGGAAAGGAAAATCAAGGAATATCTTGATAAGGATGGAAAGTAATGCGCGAGCGTAACTTTTTTCCAGGCTACATTATGATCGAGGTGGAGAGTGGCAAACTCAATGATGATATCATTTCCAGTATTCAGAATATGACCAATGTGATTCATTTTCTGGGTAAGGAAAATCCAATAGCCTTGCGTAAAGCAGAAGTCAATAAAATGCTGGGTAAGGTTGATGAGATGAGTGACGCGGGTGGTATGACGATGAGCGAACCATTCATTGTAGGCGAAACCATTAAGATCATTGATGGACCTTTCAACGACTTCAACGGGGTGATTGAAGAGGTGAACGATGAGAAGAAGAAATTGAAGGTTACCGTTAAAATCTTCGGCAGGGCTACTCCAGTGGAACTGAATTACATGCAGGTAGAGAAGATTTCTTAGTCATTAAGAGATTCAGATATAGAGATATTAGGCTAGAACAATAGTTCTGGCCTTTTTTCTTGGTGTTATCCGATATTTTGACTTTTTACTTACCTTAAAGCATGAAGTCTGTTTCCATTAAGGACATTGCTAACCAAGTTGGTGTTTCCACCACTACCGTTTCGTTTGTCCTGAATGGGAAAGCCAAGGAAAAGCGCATCAGCGAGGACCTGAAGAATGAAATTTTACGTATAGCCGCACAACTGAACTACAGGCCTAACCAGGTTGCCAGGGGCCTGAGAACCGGACAAACACATACCCTTGGGTTGATTATTGAGGACATCTCTAACCCCTTTTTCGGCAACCTTGCGAAAGTAGTAGAAGAAGAGGCAGACAAACATGGGTATTCTGTGATGTTCTGCTCAACGGATAATCTGGAACATCGCGCCTCAGGTTTGCTAACCATACTCAAGCATCGGCAGATGGATGGTTTTCTGATAACTCCTACGCCCGGTCTGCGTGAGGATGTACGGCGCCTTGTGGAGGAACTACGTCCGTTAGTATTGATAGACAGGTATTTCCCGGGGCTGGAAACCAGCTATGTAGCGGTAGACAACTATCAGGGTGCGTTTGATGCCACCAACTATTTGCTCGGGAAGGGATACAAGAGGATAGTCCTTGTTACAACAGCATCTACACAGGTTCAGATGCAGAATCGCCAGCGGGGATATACGGCAGCCCTTGCAGCTCAAGGAATGATAGCTGACGATGAACTGACGCTTAAAGTGGGATTTGACCTGAGTCCCCAGCAGGCTGTATCAACAATTTCGGGATTTATAACACAAGCCAAGCCTGACGCTGTGTTTTTTACCACCAACTACCTGGGTGTTTATGGATTGGAAAGCCTTCGGATCAGTGGCGTTACCATCCCTGCAGATATGGGGATGGTATGTTTTGATGATCATGATCTGTTCCGGCTGGGAAAGCCTGCAGTAACTGTTGTGGCACAGCCGATTCATGCCATAGCCGTACAGGCCGTGGAATCATTGATAGAACAATTGCAGACCAAACATGGTGTGCAGTCACTGCGTAAAGTGCTCCTTGAACCCGCATTAATTATCAGAGATACTTGACCTTTCATTTAATTTTAAGTTCTTGCTGACGTGAAGTATGAATCGTATAACGGTGATGTATAAACGAAAAAAGGCTGTACATCGTACAGCCTTTTGTATGAGGTTTTGAGAAGTGTCTATTCACTTTGACCTTCAGTAGTTGCTGACGTTTCAGGAGCAGGAGCTGGTGCTTCAATAACGGGAAGAACCGCCTGTACCAGAGCCTTTTTTACTGCCTTCTTAACCGCTGCTTTCTTCACGGCTTTCTTTACTACTGCTTTCTTTACGACTTTCTTTACTACTGCTTTCTTCACAGCTTTCTTTACTACTGCTTTCTTCAGGGCTTTTTTAACAGCTTTCTTCGCTACTGCTTTCTTTGCCTTTTTAACAGCTACTTTCTTAACTACTTTCTTAGAGGCTGCCTTTTTCGCTGCTTTTTTAACCACTTTCTTAGTGGCGGCTTTTTTAACTGCTTTTTTAGCTACTGCTTTTTTGGCTTTTTTAGCAACAGCTTTCTTTGCAACTTTTTTAGCTGCTTTTTTCTTTGGAGCCGCTTTTTTAGTTGCTTTTTTAGCTGCTGCCTTCTTTGCTTTGGCCATAGTTGTAGAGTTTTTAGAATGTGAATTTAATGACTGAGGTTATACACGAAAATTAGGAAGATTAACGCAATTAATAAAAAACAATTGCACCCAGTTTTGATAACTGGAATATCAAGCCCCTCCAAAAGCCAAAGAAGGCCTCCGATTTTGCTTTTTGGGCTGTCCGTTGACAAAGGGATCAAAGTCTTCGGTTGAGCAATCTGTTTAGGAAGCTGTAGTTTTGGTTTACGGCTTGTCTGGACTGTTTACTAGGAGCGTTTTTACCTTCCAGCATTCCGGGATTCCGTCTTCCGATTTCCCGCATTTTTGATTTCCGGAATTCCGGGATTCTACTTACCTTTGCAGCCCCAAGAAAAAGTTCTTTATTGAATGGATTTGGGAGTTGTCCCAGAATGGGATGACGTTATCACCAAAAAACTTGAAAAAATGGCAAAAGAAATTACCGGCTTCGTTAAGCTGCAGGTAAAAGGCGGCCAGGCGAATCCCGCACCACCCGTAGGACCTGCATTGGGTTCCAAAGGTGTGAACATCATGGAGTTCTGTAAGCAGTTCAATGCTAGAACCCAGGATAAAATGGGCAAGGTC
The DNA here is from genome assembly GCA_004294195.1 of Sphingobacteriales bacterium. GTDB lineage: Bacteria > Bacteroidota > Bacteroidia > Chitinophagales > Chitinophagaceae > Pollutibacter. The sequence goes on from REAQ01000049.1 coordinate 6,104, forward strand.
CTTCCTGTACTGATTACCGTTTATTCCGACAAATCCTTTGAATTTGTCATCAAAACTCCTCCGGCTGCAGTTCAGCTGCTGGAAGCTGCAAAACTCCAAAGTGGTTCCAAAGAGCCTAATCGCTCCAAAGTAGGTAAGGTTAACTGGCAACAAGTTGAGGCTATCGCCAAAGACAAAATGCCTGACCTGAACTGTTTCACCCTGGAAAGCGCCATGCTTATGGTGGCCGGTACGGCCCGAAGCATGGGAATTACCGTTGACGGAAAAGCTCCCTGGGAGAATTAATTCATTAACCATCCAACAGGATAAAAAAAGATTACAATGGGAATCACTAAAAACCGTAAGTCAGCGGATGGCAAAGTGGATAAGAATAAAGTATATTCACTCCATGACGCTTCTGCGCTGGTAAAAGAAGTTAATTGCACAAAATTTGATAGTTCTGTAGACCTCCATATTCGTCTTGGCGTTGATCCCAAGAAAGCCGACCAGGCGATCAGGGGTACCGTCACCCTTCCACACGGAACAGGTAAAACCAAGAAGGTACTTGTTCTTTGCACACCTGATAAAGAGGGCGACGCAAAGAATGCTGGTGCTGATTTCGTTGGCCTGGATGAATTCATCCAAAAGATCGAAGGCGGCTGGACAGATGTTGACGTGATTGTAGCCACGCCTTCCGTGATGCCTCGCATTGGTAAGCTGGGTAAGATCCTCGGTCCCCGTAACCTCATGCCGAACCCTAAGACAGGAACGGTTACCAATGACGTAGCTGCAGCTGTAGCTGATGTTAAGGCAGGTAAGGTTGCGTTTAAAGTTGATAAAGCAGGGATCATTCACGCTTCTATCGGCAGGGTTAGTTTCCCTCCGCAGAAACTGGCCGAAAACAGCCAGGAGTTCCTGAATGCGATCATTAAGGCAAAGCCTTCTACCGCAAAAGGAACTTATCTGAAAAGCATTTTCATGGCCAGCACCATGAGCCCCAGCATTTCTATTGACACCAAAGCGCTGATCCACTGATCCGTTTTGGCAACGTAAACTTTTAAAAGCTTAACAATGAACAAGCAGGAAAAAAATGAAGTGATCGATATACTGAAAGACAAGTTCTCCCAGTATAACAACTTCTATCTTACCAATACAGAATCCCTGACCGTAGAACAGGTTGGCAAACTCCGCAGGATCTGCTTCGATAAGAAAGTAGAAATGAAGGTGGCTAAGAACACCCTTATCCGTAAAGCACTGGAGCAATTGGATAGCGCCCGTTTTGAAGGCACATTTGATTCTCTCAATGGCGTAACGGCACTCCTTTTCTCTGAGAATCCCAAGGAGCCGGCCCTCATCATCAGCAGCTTCCGAAAGGAAATCAATACGGAGAGACCCGTGCTGAAAGCTGCCTTCATTGATGGCGATGTATTTGTTGGCGATAACCAGCTGAACACACTGAAAGAACTGAAGAGCAAGGCAGACCTGGTGGGCGAAATCATCGGTATGCTGCAGTCTCCGGCGAAGAATGTGATCAGCGCGCTGAATGCCGGTGGCAAGCTGGCCAGCCTGGTGAAAGCACTGGAAGAAAGAGCACAATAATAGCTATTTGCTAATAGCTATTAGCTAATATAATCCCAGCCTATGGGGAGATCGTAGGCAATTT
>REAQ01000050.1 GCA_004294195.1 Sphingobacteriales bacterium
AAAAGCACTCAGCAAGGAAGAAGCGCATGCATTATTAGATGCATGGGTATTGAATGACCGGCTCAAATTGCACATGTACCAGGTGGGCCATATCATGAAATGCTGGGCGGAAGAAAAAGAACAGGCCAGTGCGGAAGACGCATGGCGCTGGGAAATGGCAGGTCTGTTGCATGATGCAGACTGGGACCAGTGGCCTGATCAACATTGCCGGAAGATCATTGAAGAGCTGGAAGCAAGACAAATCGATCCCGAGATCATCCGTGCCATTGCTTCGCATGGACCTAACCATTTTGGTGTTGATCCTGAAACCAGGATGGATAAGATGCTCTATGCCTTTGATGAACTCAGCGGATTAATCCACGCGTATTCATTGATGCGGCCAGAAGGTTATGCCGGCATGGAACTGAAAGGCGTTAAGAAAAGACTCAAGGATAAAGCATTTGCAGCAAACGTGAACCGTGATGAGATTCAGGATGCCGCAGATAGAGCTGGTTTATCCCTTGATGAGGTCATTCAATTCATTATCCAATATCAGGCAGAAGCAGGGAAAAGATAAAGGTAGAAGTTGGAAGAGGCCCTGGAAGGAATTAAATTCTACTTAACATAATATAAATTATAAGACAACTCGCATCCAGGAAAATTGCCAAATGCCCTATGCCTAATGACTTAACTGTAACTTACTGAGACTCTTATATAAACCATCTGTTACCTGAATCAATTCTTCATGCGTACCCTGCTCGCTGACAACGCCTTTATCCAGCACATAAATACAATCTGCGTTTCTAACGGTAGACAACCGATGCGCTATAACAAACGAAGTTCTGTTCTGCATGAGTTTCTCCAAGGCATCCTGCACTAAAGCTTCAGAAGCAGAATCCAAGGAACTTGTAGCTTCGTCAAGGATCAGAATGACTGGATCTTTTAAAATGGCCCTGGCGATGGCGATCCGTTGTCTTTGTCCGCCACTTAGTTTTATTCCCCGCTCACCAACAATGGTCTGGTAGCCTTCTGGGAACTCACTGATAAAATCATGTGCATTGGCTTTGGCGGCAGCAGCCTGAATTTCCTCGTCCGTGGCGTCCGGTTTTCCATAAGCAATGTTTTCCCGAATGGTCCCGCCAAACAGCATAACATCTTGCGGTACGATAGCCATTTGCTGCCGAAGTTGGCTCAAAGGAATGGATGAAGCCTCCTTTCCGTCAAAAAGAATCTTGCCCCCATCGGCCTTATAAAAACCCAATAAGAGCGACACAATGGTAGATTTACCAGCACCGCTGGGCCCTACCAGGGCAATCTGCTGGCCGGGAAAGCTCTCGAGGGAAACGTCTTTTAATACGGTGACCTCCGGCCTGGAAGGATAAGCAAAACGAACATGATCAAAACTCACCCGGCCGGTTAACCGAAACTCAGGCAACAAGGCATCCCGATTCACATTCACCACTTCGATCTCTTCCTTCATCAACTCACGCACACGTTGGGTTGCGCCCAGGGTTTTCTGGAGTTGTCCATACAGGTCTGCAAATCCCGCCATACTGCCTCCCACAAATGAAGTATAAATGACAAAAGCAGTGAGGTCTCCGAAGCTCAATTGATCCTTCTGCATCAACCCCACACCGTACCACACCACAAAGATGATGGTGCCAAAAAGAGCAAATAAAATGAAGGACACAAAGGCACCCCGATTGACACCATTTTTTACAGCAAGGTCTACTACTTTATGTAAAGAGTTGCTATAGCGGGATATCTCAAACCATTCATTAGAAAAGGCCTTTACGTTGGTGATTCCCTGCAGTGTTTCCTGCACTACTGTATTGGAATCCGCCAGTTGATCTTGTGCGGCTCGCGAAAGCTTTCTAATCCGTTTGCCAAAAATGACGGCCACTATAATTATTATAGGGATCACACTCAACATCACCAGCGTCAGTTTTGGTGATATATAAAGTATCAGGCCGATACCCACCACTAATGTCAATACCCCTCGAAGGATCTCCGCTAGCATCAAGGTCATCGCATCCTGGATTTGTGATAAATCGGCGCTCAGTCGGCTAGACAGTTCTCCTACCCGGCGTTGCGCGAAAAAATCCATCGGCAATTGGATCATCCGGTTGTAAACTGAACGTCTGAGGTCAGCCAATGCATGTTCTAAAAAAAAAAAAAAAGTATATACCCTTGCGTAAGAGAAAAGCATTTGTAAAACAAGAATGCCGATCATCCAAAGCGCGATGGTATTGGGCGCGATCTCGGTGTGTCCGTCTTTAATCGCTTGCGCGCTGTCAATCAGTTTCTTTAAAAAATACGGAAACGATAAAGTAGTTAAGCTGGAAAACAGAATCATCACCAGTCCCAAAATAAAATAGCTCCGATACGGCTTGATAAACCGGAATATTCCAATCGCCTCCTTCCAATTTTCCTTATTGAGCTTCACCTGTTTGTCGATCTCGTCCACTTCCCTTCTTGCTCGGGCCATGCTAAAACATTTTGGCAAAAATAGAACCTTCACAGCGGATTGCGCGCGTCCGTTTTCGGTTATTCCCTAACTTACCATCATGAAACGACGACAATTCTTACAATCCATTCCCGCGATCGCGCCCATCATACATCTCCAAACACCAACGGCCAACCCCCAACCTGTGATCATATCTACATGGGATTTTGGAAAAAAAGCAAACAATGTTTCCTGGACAACGCTTCAGCAAGGTGGATCAGCATTGGATGCGGTGGAAAAAGGAATCAATCTCATTGAAGAAGATCCGGATAATCTGACGGTAGGGATCGGTGGTTTACCAGATCGCGAAGGACATGTGACACTGGACGCCTGTATCATGGACCAGGATTCCCGTTGTGGGTCCGTCATGGGCGTTGAGCATATTGTGAATGTAATCTCGCTGGCTCGCCGGGTGATGGAAAAAACACCACACGTGATCCTCGTGGGCGATGGCGCCTTGCAGTTTGCCATGGACCAGGGTTTTAAAAAAATCAATCTCCTCACGCCAAAATCCGAGGCCTTGTGGAAAGAATGGCTGAAGACGTCCAACTACCAGCCGAGGATGAATATCGAAAACGAGTTGTTTAAAAAAGATCCTATGCCCGGTGGAAAAGATAATCATGATACCATTGGATTGATTGCGATGGATGCAAAAGGAAACATTGCCGGCGGATGCAGCACCAGTGGCATGGCTTATAAAATGCGTGGCCGGGTGGGTGATTCACCCGTCATCGGTGCCGGGCTTTTTGTAGACAATGAAATAGGCGCTGCAACATCTACCGGCGTGGGCGAAGAAGTGATCCGATGCGTGGGTTCACACTTAGTGGTTGAACTGATGAGGCATGGTTACACGCCGGAAAATGCCTGTAAAGAAGCCGTGATGCGCATTGTCAGGAAAAGTCCCGCGAAATCGAAAGAGATCCAGGTAGGCTTTCTTGCTCTTAACAAGAAAGGCGAATACGGTGCCTACGCGTTACAGAAAGGTTTTTCATTTGCCGTTAAAACAGCTAATCAAGACATCGTTATTCCCGGAAAATCATATTATCCATAACCCATGTATCAACTAGAAGTCATTGCGTTTAATATCCAGAGCTGTTTGATAGCAGAGAAAGCAGGTGCCAACAGAATTGAATTGTGCGACAATCCCGGTGAAGGTGGAACCACGCCATCTTATGGCATGATCAAAACAGCCAGGGAAAACACATCGATCCATCTCTTTCCCATCATACGTCCACGAGGAGGTGATTTTTTGTATAACGATGAAGAATTCACCATCATGCTTCGTGATGTAACATTATGCAAGGAACTGGGTTGTGATGGTGTTGTGGTAGGCATGTTAAAAGCAGATGGCACTATTGATTTGGAGCAAACATCCCGTTTAGTGGAAGCTGCCTATCCCATGGGAGTAACCTTCCACCGAGCCTTTGACAGGGTCTATGATCATCGCAAAGGACTGGAGGACGTGATCAGAACCGGCTGTGAACGCATCCTCAGTTCTGGTTTACAACCCACGGTGACAGACGGTGCGGAAACCCTGAAAGAACTTGTTGACCAGGCAGATGGAAGGATCATTATCATGCCGGGTTCCGGACTTAGAAGCACAAACCTGGCAGAGATTGCCCAACAAACCGGCGCTACGGAGTTTCATTCTTCGGCGAGAAAACAGATTGCCTCGGCCATGAGCTACCAATCCCCCAGAATGGGTGAACAATTAATGCAGGTGATGCTCGATGAAGAAGAGGTCAGGCAAATGAAATTGATCTTTCAGCAATTGCCACAACCAACATCTAAGGATTAATTGCTAAATTAGAAAGCCGATGCTTCAACTGCTGCGCCATAAATGGTTTTTGACGATTGTGCTGATCATGACGGCCATCCTTGGCTATTCCTTCATGTTCACGGAAAAGATTGACTACAACACC
>REAQ01000051.1 GCA_004294195.1 Sphingobacteriales bacterium
CCCAGGTCTCTTTCCCTTACATTAAATAACACTGTACCCCTTAACATGGCATTCTCAGAATTGATCATCGGTGGGCCATCACTGAGCCGCAGATCTGCTACAGCCGCAAGGGGAATGGGACCAAAATCCATGGTCTGTACTTGCAGGCGCTTCAATGACTCCAGGTTGTTTCTGAAATCCTGGCCATAGCGCGCATTCACGGAAAAGCGCTGCCGACCTTCAATGGTTGTAGTAAGTTTCATACCGCCGATGGCAGTTTCAATGACAGCATTCACATCATCAATACTCAATCCATATCTTCCGATCTCTTCTCTTTTAATCGCAATGTCAATGTACTTCCCACCGGTAATAGGTTCCACATAGAGATCCTTTACCCCTTCGATGCCTTCCAGTTGTTTTTTGATCCTTCCAGCAAATGCATAAATGCTGTCCAGATTTTGTCCATACACTTTAATGCCCACGTCTGTCCTCACGCCCGTGCTAAGCATATTGATGCGGTTGATAATCGGTTGCGTCCAGCCATTGGTCACACCCGGTATCTGCAGTTTGCTGTTCAGCTCATTGATGATGCCATCCTTGGTCATACCTGCGCGCCACTCATGTTTGGGCTTGAGCAGGATAATGGTTTCGATCATGGAGATGGGGGAGTTGTCTGTTGCAGTGTTGGCGCGACCAGCCTTGCCCAGTACATGTGATACCTCCGGTACCGTGCGAATGATCTTATCCTGTACTTGCAGTAGGCGCTTTGCTTCCGCATTGGATACATCCGGAAGCGTCACCGGCATAAAGAGCAGGCTGCCTTCATCAAGCGGCGGCATGAATTCAGAACCCAGCTTGGTCATCATCACCACGCCAATGATGAGGGCGATGATGTTTATACCGATGATCGTCTTACGCCATTGCAGACACCATTTTAGTATAGGCGTGTATATGCGCTCCAGTCCTCGCGTGATAGGGTTGCTGTTCTCTGGTTTGAGTTTTCCCTTGAGCAGAAAGGAAATCAGTACAGGCGTCAGCGTAATGGCCAGGAAGGCATCCACCAATAAAATAAATGTCTTGGTCCAGGCAAGGGGATGAAAGAGCTTTCCTTCCATACCCGTTAATAAAAACACTGGCAGGAATGACGCCACTACAATGATGGTGGAATAGAAGACACCCGGGCCCACTTGCTGTGAACTTTTCTCTATGACCTTTAGTCTTTGTTCTTTGTTCATGCTAAAGGTTTTTGAGTTTCAGTCTGTTGTTCTTCGCTGATATGCCGGTAAGCATTTTCTACCATCACAATGCCATCGTCCACTACCACACCTATGGCTAGTGCAATACCGGTGAGCGACATAATATTGGACGAAATACCAAATGCCTGCAGCAGGATGAATCCAACAGCAACAGATATGGGCAATTGAATGAGAATGATCAGCGCACTGCGCCAGTGGAAAAGGAATACCAGTACCACAAGGGAAACCGCAATCATCTCTTCGATGAGCGTTCCCTTCACTGATGCTATGGCTTCCTGAATAAGTTCGCTGCGATCATAGGATGTTTTGAAATGCACCCCTTCAGGTAATCCCTTCTCCACTTCCTTCATCTTCTTCTTTACATCTGCGATCACCTTGTTGGCGTTCTCATTATACCGCATCACTACAATGCCGCCCACTACTTCGCCTTCACCATCCTTGTCAAATATGCCCAGCCTGAGGTCGCCACCCAGTTGTACGGAGCCGATGTCTTTCACGCGTACGGGTATACCGTTGTAATTGCTTAGGGAGATGTTCTCCACATCCTCTTTGTTTTTGATATACCCGAGACCGCGGATGATATAGGCCATATCACTCATCTCAAACTTACGGCCACCCACATCATTGTTGTTGGCTTTGACCTTGTTCATCACATCCATCAGGGAGATGCTGTAGTACTGGAGTTTAACGGGATCCACTACAAGCTGGTACTGTTTTTCAAAGCCACCAAAGGATGCCACTTCTGCAACACCAGGCACTGTCTGCAGTGCAAACTTCACATACCAGTCCTGCAATGCGCGTTGCTCACCCAGATCCATCTTCGGTGCGTCAAGGTGATACCAGAACACATGGCCCACGCCTGTTCCATCCGGACCTAAAGTTGGGGTAACGCCCTGCGGAAGCAGGCGCTGTGCAAAGTTCAGTCGCTCCAGTACTCGCGTACGTGCCCAGTAGATGTCCACATTGTCCTCGAAGATGACATAAACGAAGCTCATGCCAAACATAGACGAGCCGCGGATATTCTTGATCTTGGGTATTCCCTGCAGGTTGCTCACCAGCGGGTAGGTCACCTGGTCCTCGATCACCTGGGGACTGCGGCCCATCCACTCGGTGAAGACGATCACCTGGTTCTCGCTCAGATCCGGAATGGCATCAATCGGGTTTCTTTGTACAGAGAAGACACCCCATGCAAAGAGTCCCGCTGCTGCAAGCAGCACGACCAGGCGGTTTTTGAGTGCCAGACTGATTAGTTTTTTTACCATCATTCCCTTTTTAAAGGTTGGAGGTTGAAGGTTGCGGGTTGCAGCGCTGCAACCTTCAACCTCCAACCTTCAACCTGCTAATTGATCGTTTCTTCCACCGAACCACAAGTCAACATACTCGCACCGAAATACGGATTCTTGATATCGCTGATCTCGCTGACCCAGAGTGCACCTTTATCATCATTGGCCATCGGGCAATAATCATGGTAAACGGTTTTACCTGCACCAAATGCTTTCACGAGCTCGTAGACATTATTGCTGAGATCTACGAAATGCGCGCGTTGTGCTTTGATATCCGTGGAAGCAGCGATCTGCGTTGAATGCTCCTTCAATCCCTTCTCAATAGCATCGTAAGCCTTTTTCTGGTCGGCAGTGAAATAAGACTTATCCAGTTGCTGTAAGGAAGCTGCCATCGCTTTCGCGCCTGTTGCGGCGGTTGCAGCATTGTCTTCTACCAATGCGTTCTTGAGTTGGAAATAATGGCCAATGGCTTCTGCAAGCACCCCAGATAACTTAGCATCCAGACCGGTATACAGCGGTGTGATCTTCTTTGTTGCAGACTCCGCCGCAACAGCGTGAGTGGTGGTATCTGCAGGTGCAGCTGTAGTGGTTGCGTGATCATGTTTGGTTTCAGTAGACTGCTGACAAGAACTGGCCATGAACACTACAGTGCACAAGGCAACATACATAATGGACTTCATAACATCGGTATTTAAAGTAAAAAATAAGCGGAACTAACGTTTATGGATAAACGAAAACAGCCCGTGCAGGCATGCCGGGCGTCAGGAGATGTATGGATCTACAGTAAAAGGGAACGATGCTTCAGGAATAGACACTGATCTTCAGGAGGCGCGTTGGCCTGTCCTTCATAGCTTGGAGCACTGCTGATGAAGGTTGAAGGTTGAAGGTTGAAGGTTGAAGTAGGTGCGGCAGCGCTAAGGGGAGAAAAATCATGACCAGCCGTATTTGATTTTTGGTCGTCAAGGCTTTTCACATACTTCTGCTCATCCTTACAGCAATGATTGCCGTCTTCCTGCTTTTCCATGCCGCACTGATCACACGAAGCGGAGGAAATATGCGCAAAGGACCAGTCTACCACCTTGCCCATACAATAATGCAGTTCCACTGCTGTGCCTGTGGAGGCCAGCAAGTAGAGAGCGGCAATGATGGAAACCAGGATCCTTTTCATATGAACAGCACAAAACTATACATTAAATCTTGCGGTTACTATTAAAGTTTTGAAAAATATTATACATTACCTTAATAACTCCTAAAACGCTCAATATGAAAAAGTTATTGTTCATGGTAACCATCCTGAGCCTGACAGCCTTTCAGGCCGAACCAACCCTTTCTAAGAAAGAAAGAAAGACCGCCAGCTCCTTCTTGAAGGATTCCGAGAAAAACCTGATGAAAACCCTCGGCAATCTCACTGATGAACAACTGAAATTTAAGCCTGCCCCTGATAAGTGGAGTGTACAGGATTGCATGATGCACATCGCCGCATCTGAGAAAATGCTTTGGGGCATGGTGGATCAATCCATCAAAGGCGCCGCCAACCCTGAGAAAAGAACGGAAATCAAGTGGACGGATGAACAGGTCATGAAAAACCTGGAAGACCGTACCAACAAGGTTAAAACATTTACGCCACTGGAACCCTTAAATACAGGCTTCCAAAATATTGATGAAGCCATCGCTTCGTTCAAAGAGAGCCGCGGCAAGTTAATCGACTATGTCAAAAGCACTCAAGCGGACCTGAGAAGCCATGTTGCCAGTCTTCCTGTAGGATCTTTTGATGCGTACCAGATGATTCTTTTCATCGGCGCTCACGGCAACAGGCATATGTTGCAGATGAGAGAGGTGATGGCGGATCCTGGGTTTCCGAAAAAGTAAGTGAGAAGATAAAGGGA
>REAQ01000052.1 GCA_004294195.1 Sphingobacteriales bacterium
TTCATATTCTATTGAAAATCAATGATATAGACTTAGATCTCTTCTACAATTACCTTTTGTGCTTCGTTGAGCCTGAGGCTGAGATGATACCCTGCAACCTGTATAGATATTGGATCACCGAGTGGAGCAACCTGTTCAATCACAACCGTTTCTCCAGGGATGAAACCCATTTCCATGAGTTTGAGAAAAAGATCATCCGCCTCAATTCCCTTGATCTTTACGGGCACACCTATAGCAATCTCTGATAGTCGTTTTGTATTCATGGCTTTGTAAAGGTAACTGCTTATTCATTGCTACTTTTGAGGAATGGGATCAATTCATTTCTTCGAGGAAAAACCGGCCCCCTGGTTCAAAGGCAGGAGAGTGATGAAAGCCCTGCTTGGGGAGTTGTTCAAGAAGGAAAAGGTGGCGTTTGATACGATCCAGTTTATATTAGTTTCTGATGACGCACTCCTGCATGTAAACCGCTCTTACCTGAACCACGACTATTATACGGACATCATCACCTTTGATCTTTCGGCGCCTGGCGCCGATAAGGTTTCCGATATCTATATCAGCCTCGATAGGGTTGAGGAGAATGCGAGAAACTACAATGTAGCCAGACTCAATGAGTTAAGTCGGGTCATGATCCATGGGTGCCTCCACCTCTGCGGATATAAAGACAAGTTAAAAACAGATCAGTTAAGGATGCGGGAACGGGAGGACTACTACCTTCGACTATACACGAAACGTTCCACGTGAAACATTCAGTCTTTATGCTAGGGTTGTGTTGTTTACTTACTGTCTTTGCAAAGGGACAGGGGCATATCATTACTGCGGATAGGCCCTTTGATATTAACCGTGCCATGGATACTGGTGTTATGAACGTACTAGTTAGGGCTGGGGCAAGGGAATATTCGAGCGAGCAGGAGATGTCTTATCTCTATTGGGTAAATGTCATGAGGAGAAACCCTTCCTTATTTCATAGACAGTATGTTCAGGCTTATTTGAAGCAATTCCCCGAGGCGGTATCGGAGGAATCCAGGAGCCTTGAAGTGGAGATGTCTACTTCACAGGTCTTACCGCTACTCGTGCCCATTCGCAGTTTGTACCTAGCATCCTCTTTACATGCGGCCTTTCTGGCAAGGACGGGCAGATTATCCCATGATGGCGAAGGCGGAAAAGGGTTTCCGAGAAGAATGGAAGAGGCCGGAGTGCGTTCCTGTGCCGGGGAAGTCATTTTCGATGGCAAGGATGATATGCTGGTAGCAGTCATTTTGTTACTGATAGATCATCGTGTACCTGGTGTTGGGCATCGAAAGGCCCTTTTGAATCCCGCATTCACAAGAACAGGGGCCGCGGTTCGCTTTTCCCGGGAGGGAAGGGCGGTAATGGTTCAGGATTTGTCCTGCCCCCAGTAAGCTGTTCCACGTGGAACCTTCCGGTTGACAGTACTACCAGAACAAGTTCTAAAGCGCTAATTTTGCGCTATGTTTCCTCAATATGATGTCATAGTAGTGGGTGCAGGCCATGCTGGCTGTGAAGCGGCAGCGGCTGCGGCAAACATGGGCAGTAAAGTGCTGCTGGTGACCATGAATTTACAGACCATCGCCCAGATGAGCTGCAATCCTGCCATGGGAGGTATTGCCAAGGGGCAGATTGTGCGCGAGATAGATGCCCTTGGGGGGTATTCAGGTATTGTTACTGATCAGTCGATGATCCAGAGGGTGTGCACTTCTACCAGGACATGGTCATGGGGCTATTGGTCAAGGGTGGAAGGTGTACGGGGGTGATCACCGGACTGGGCCATCATATTGAGGCTAAGGCAGTTGTGTTGACGAATGGCACATTTTTGAATGGCCTGATCCACATCGGCGAGAAACAATTCGGTGGGGGCAGAATGGCGGAGAAAGCGGCAACGGGAATCACGGAGCAGCTGGTGGAGTTGGGATTTGAGAGTGATCGATTAAAAACAGGTACGCCGCCCAGGATTGATGGTCGATCCCTGGATTATAGTAAAATGGAGGAGCAGAAAGGTGATGAGGAGATCGTAGGGTTTTCTTACTTGGATGTACCAAGGATCAAACCGGAGGAACAAAGAAGCTGCTTCATCACCTATACAGACAAAACAGTTCACGAGATCCTAAAAACCGGCTTTTCCAGAAGTCCGATGTACGCCGGCCGGATTGATGGCGTGGGTCCCAGGTATTGCCCATCGATAGAAGACAAGATCAACCGCTTTGCAGACCGGGAACGCCATCAGCTTTTCGTGGAACCAGAAGGATGGAACACGGTAGAGATCTATGTAAATGGTTTCTCCACCTCACTCCCCGAAGAAGTTCAATACGATGCCCTTCGTAGGGTTCCCGGGTTTGAGAACTGCAGGATGTTTAGGCCGGGGTATGCCATTGAGTACGATTATTTCCCGCCTACACAATTGCATTACTCATTGGAAACCAAGCACTTAGAGAATTTATTCTTTGCAGGGCAGATCAATGGAACCACTGGGTATGAAGAAGCGGCTTGCCAGGGCCTGATGGCCGGTATCAACGCACATTTGAAGGTAAAAGGCCAGGAACCCCTTATCCTGAAACGCAGCGAAGCGTATATTGGGGTGTTGATTGATGATCTGATCTCCAAAGGAACCGAAGAACCGTACCGGATGTTTACCAGTAGAGCGGAATACAGAACCCTGCTTCGGCAAGACAATGCGGATTTAAGGCTAACGGAAAAATCCTTTCTGTTAGGTCTGGCCAGTCGGGAAAGACTCGAGGCGGTTGTTGCCAAACAAGAAGCGGTGGAAAGGATCAAAAAGACCCTCGCGGAATTAACCATTGAACCTGAAGACATTAACGGCTATTTGCTGCAGAAAGATTCTACGCCCATCTCGCAAAAGCAAAAACTAGGTCAGCTGATCCTGAGGCCAAATATTTCCCTGGCTGAGATCCTTACCCATTCCAATACGGCGCAGGCCGCACTTCGTGCGGAGAAAACAGATCACCTGGAGCAGGCGGAGATCCAGCTCAAGTATGATGTATATATCCATAAAGAAAAAGAATTGGTAGCCCGGATGAGTCAAATGGAAGAATTGGAAATACCCGGTAGCTTTGATTATGCAAAAGTGCAGGCCATTAGTACGGAAGCCCGGGAGAAGCTGAACCGCATCAAACCCAGAACCCTGGGCCAGGCCTCAAGGATTTCAGGAATTAATCCCAGCGATGTGCAGATATTGATGGTGTATATGGGAAGATAAGTTTAGCAACTCAGCAACGCAGTAACTCAGTAACATAGTAACTCAGTAACTCAACAACCCAGCAACGCATGTACACGCCTGAAGCATTGATGCAAATGTTCCCTCTGTTTGATCGTAAACTGGCAGAGTTTATTGCCAGCATTGCAGAAACAAAAACCTTCAACGAGGGCGCGATCATGATGAAGACGGGTCAGTACTTCAAAGCAAGTATGTTGGTCACCAAGGGAAAGGTGAAACTGTATCGGGAAGGAGAAGATGGGAATGAGTTCTTTATGTATTTCCTTGAAGCCGGCAACGCATGTGCACTCAGCATGATCTGCGCCACCCGCAACCAGAGCAGCCAGATCATGGCCATTGCCGTAGAAGAAACCGAAGTGATCATGATCCCCATCCAATACATGGATGTGTTGATGACTGAATACAAAGGCTGGTACTATTTCGTGTTGGAAACCTATCGCTCGCGTTTTGAGGAATTGTTGATCGTGATTGACAACATCGCCTTTAAAAATATGGATGAGCGTCTGGAGTGGTATCTCAGAAACCAGGCGAAACACAACAAACAAATCACGCTTACGCATCAGCAAATTGCCAACGACCTTAGCTCATCCAGAGAGGTCATCTCCAGGCTACTGAAAAAACTCGAAAACAAGCAAATGGTTGTGTTGCATCGCAACTCCATCGAGTGGCTCGAGCCAGTTCAATAAACCCATTTTCTAAAAATTGCCAAATGTGATTTTCGTCACTGTGCTGGTGTTTTCATTTGTACAATTTTGTATTGTGATTGAAACAAACACCCGGCGAGCACAGGGTCCTTCCCTCCGCCCAGATCTCCCGGGTTTTTCGTTTCACTTCAAATGGCCAAACCGGAACAGATTTTTCGGATTCTGTGACTAAAGTCATTGTACTGGCCAAAAGACTGAACCAATTTTGTATAAACCTGCAAAACAACAAAACATGAAAGTTGAGCAAATCTACACGGGTTGCCTGGCACAAGGCGCCTACTACATTGAAAGCGAGGGAGAAGTAGCCGTTATCGATCCCCTGCGTGAAGTAGCGCCTTACATTGAAAGAGCACAGAAAGACGGTGCAAAAATTAAGTACGTGCTGGAAACACATTTTCATGCCGATTTTGTTTCGGGTCACATCGACCTGGCTAAAGAAACTGGCGCAACCATTGTATATGGCCCAACGGCAAGCCCCGCATTTAACGCATATATCGCTAAAGACAATGAAGAACTGACACTCGGAAAACTGAAGATCCGCGTTTTGCATACACCAGGCCACACCATGGAATCCAGTTGTTTTTTATTGATCGATGAAAACGGAAAAGAAACAGGACTGTTCTCTGGCGACACTTTATTCATCGGCGATATTGGCAGGCCCGACCTTGCGCAAAAAGTGAAAGCGGAATTGACAGAAGAACTGCTCGCAGAGCATCTTTTCCATTCCCTTCGAAATAAAATCATGACCCTGTCAGATGACATCATTGTCTATCCCGCTCACGGCGCAGGATCTGCTTGTGGAAAAAACATGAGCAAAGAAACCACCGATACATTGGGTCACCAGAAAGCAACAAACTATGCACTGAGGCCAGATATGACCATGCAGGAATTCAAAAAAGAATTGCTCACCGGTCTTGTTGCACCACCCGCATATTTCCCGTTGAACGTGTTGATGAATATTCAGGGATATGACAGCATCAGCGATGTGTTGAAACGCGGACAACACGCTTTGAGTCCCGCAGCATTTGAAGCAGCTGCCAACGAAACCGGCGCACTTGTGTTGGACACAAGAGCTCCTGAAGTATTTGCAAAAGGATTTATTCCGAACGCCATTAATATTGGTATCGATGGAAATTTTGCGCCCTGGGTTGGTGCAATGATTCCTGATATCAAGCAACAAATTCTTGTTGTGGCTGAGCCCGGCAGGGAAGAAGAAATCGTGACAAGATTGGCAAGGGTTGGTTACGACTACTGTATCGGTTATCTCGAAGGTGGATTTGACGCCTGGCAGAATGCCGGTCAGGAAGTGGATATGATCCAGCAAGTAACGGTTGATGAACTCGCCGAAATCATGAAAGGCGGCAACGTACATCTGTTGGACGTTCGCAAGAAAAGCGAGTATGATGCTGAGCATGTGGTGGATGCAGAAAATGCACCCCTTGATTTCATTAATGACTCCATGTTGCAGATCAATAAAAACAATACCTACTACGTGAACTGCGCCGGCGGATACCGGTCCATGATCTTTAACTCTACATTAAGAGCAAGAGGATACAACAACCTGGTAGACGTAGCAGGCGGGTTCAAAGCCATCAAAGAAAGCAACAAGTTCAAGGTCACCGATTATGTGTGTCCTTCAACGATGCTATAAAAATTTCATTAGTGTGTTTGAGGATTAGTAAGGGGGGCGTTTCTACGCTCCCCTCTTTTATAAAAGGGAGAAGATAAAGTTGGAAGGTGGAAGGGTATTCAAAAAGAGCATTCATGAAGAAGATTTTTAGTGTGGTTTTTTTTATATCGATGTTTCTCCTTGGAATAGCGCAAGACAAAGAAGCAGATACAAGCAGCCTGCGGCATGCGCTGTTGAAAGGAAGTTTGGATCTGCATTTCCGATTGTATTATATGACCACGCAAAATGCGCCGGACTTAAGTGATTATCATGCCTGGGCTTTTGGTGGGGGCATGACCTATGAAACGGGTAAGTTCAAAGGATTTCAATTTGGTGTGGGAGGATTCCTGTTCACAGTGATGGA
>REAQ01000053.1 GCA_004294195.1 Sphingobacteriales bacterium
CCTCAGTTGGGGCCGATGAAAATGCCGGTACTCATTTATGCCTTGGTGATCGGATCAATGCTGATCATGGCCCTGTGGCAGTACGGAAAACTTCCCCGTACTACTGCCCTGCTGTTCATCATCGGCGCGATGCTGTTTGTTCTTTCAGACTCAGCACTTGCATTGAACAGGTTCTATAAGCCGCACCCTTACAGCGGAATCCTGGTAATGTCTAGCTATGTGGGTGCACAGGTATTTCTTACGCTGGGCAGTATAGCACATCTGAGGATACTTAAAAAAAACGCCATCGATGAGCAAACGGACGCACTTAGAGCAGAAAATGCGCGATCATCTGGTGAAAATGATGGGTACCCTGTTCTCTTGTAGCGGAGTATCTGCCGTGGCTATAGAACCTGGACCGCACCCCTTGCTGAACATTTTCCACCACTTCCTCGTCCTCCAATTCAACCTTGTCCAGATCTGATCCGGCTCCCTGATTATACAATTCTTCTTTCCATACATAGGTGAGGAACCTAACATTCGTTTGTTCCATACCGTTAGGTTCAACAATATTCACAGAGAGTCCCCAAGGATAAAAATTGAACATCATATTTGGAAAAACAAAGTAATAATAGGCTGCTACTTTTTTCCCATAATCCTGGTGATGGGCAGGAAGATCAAAGCAAGTCTCATCGCCTTTGGTGATCCCCATTTGTAGATTACTGAATGGATAAATCTCAGTGGTATATTCTCCATAATTGATCACAGCGTTCAGTCCCGCATGCACAAATGGTATGTGAAACCCTTCCAGGTAATTCTCACAGTAAAGCGCCCAATGTGCGTTCACTTTAAAAGTCCTGCTAAGATCAGGCCTTGGCACAAAAGCATCCAACGGTAAAAAGGATAGCCTTTCCATCATTTGCCCAAAATAATGTTCAAAGGTATGCGTGTAATCAAGTGTTGTAAACAATAAAGGACCCCATTGCTTCAATGGAAGTTGATGCAGATGATCTGAAGCAGAAGGAAAGTTCTTCACCTCAGAAAACTCGGGCATCGATTTAAAACGACCGTTGAGGCCAAACATTCGTCCATGGTATTTACAGCGGAGTTGCGGTGTGGTACAGGGCTCTGTAACCACAATGTTGCCGCGATGCGTGCAAACATTAGACAAACAGTGTAAGCCACCCTTTTCGTCCCGGCTCAGCAATAAGGGCTCATTCAAATAACCCGGCAGCAGGGTAACCGGCGTGCAGGATCCAGCGGTGTGAAGGTTGCTGTTATCTCCCAACCATTGCCAGGATGGGACAAAGATTTTCTCGCGGGCTTGTTGGTAGTAGGTTTCCGCTGTGTAAAACGCTTTATCGAGGGTGATGGCCTGGGCGATGTCTGGGTGAATAGGTTCCATGACATGGGTTGTTTCACCAAATATAAGTTCGATGCATATAAGTTCCCTAATGAAGATCAGTAATTGGCGTAACAGGGATCATTCCACCCTATCAGGGATTGGCGCAACTTTATGCCATCGAATTTAACCACCATCATACTTTAAACTGAATGTCATGAAAAAAGAATACTGGATCAAAGTAGGCAATGTTGACAACCGTCTTGTCATCTATCTCAACGGAGAGATCATTTGGGACAGTGGCATCATCCATGATGATCCAAAACTGCATAAAGCTGTGGAACTGACCAACCTGCTTAGGGATGGGGAACATTTCCACAACGAACTTATTTTTGAAGGCTTCAATGACACTTTCCGTGCCAATGGATCAGAAGATGATGTGGCTCCATGGCATTTCAGTTACAGGGTGGTAGAACTTACCCTTGATGGGCAGGGAAACGTAAAAGAAGAAACTGACCTCATTAAGCCCTATGATGAAAAACACTACTCTAACCCGAATATCCGGGCGCTGAATAACAGGTATATCATTAAAAGGAAAAATGGCGCCTTCAAAGTTATATCCAACGCATTGTCTCAGCAGTTTGCCGAGTAATAAGATTCAGTTTAAACGATTCTCAACACTAATCAAAAAAAGCCCGGATGGGCTTTTCCTTTTGAACGCCGTTCATAGAGTTCAGTTGCCGGATTCAAACGGATTCAGTAATTTAAAACCATGAAAAAACGATTGCTGCTGGGTTTACTGGTGGTTTGCCTTGCCTGCGAAAAAGACGAAAGCGCAGATGGCAACAACAATATTGCCCTGAATGATGCGCTGAATGGGAATGAATGGAAAATAAATTCTCTAATACTTACCACCAGTGATGGTGGCTTTGTAAATCTATTTGAGATCAGCTATAAGCCTTGTGAGAAAGATGACCTGCTTAAATTCAATACTGATGAAAGTTTCACTAAAAGCGATAACATAGATATCTGCAATCCTCCGGGAGGGAACGTATTCAACAATCTGGATGGCGGATCCTGGGCAGTGCAGCCATCCGATAGCACCATGGTCATTTCAAAAGGATTTAACATGCAGGCATACAAAGTATCTGCCTGGACCGCAAACACCATGACCTGGAAACAAAGCTCAAAAGACTATCTGGGCATCGAAAACACCTTAACCTATACCCTCACCCGCTAATAACTAATTACCAATCCCTCCATTGCCACATTGCCGCATTAGCTAATTGTCTAATTAAAAAAGGCCCCGGTTAACCGGGGCCTTTTTCTTAGTAGTCCATTCCGCCCATTCCGGGAGCGCCACCACCATGGTTGTGGAGGGGTTCTTCCTTCTTGGGTTTATCAGCAATCACACACTCAGTGGTAAGCAGCATACCTGCAATAGATGCAGCATGCTCCAGTGCAACACGGGCCACTTTAGTGGGATCGATCACACCTGCTTTCAGCAGATTCTCATATTTGTCTGTACGTGCATTGTAACCGTAGTCAGCAGTTCCTTCTTTCACTTTCTGCACCACAATGGAACCTTCGATACCAGCATTGGCAACGATGGTGCGCAGTGGCTCTTCCAGTGCACGACGAACGATCTGGATCCCAGTGTTCTCATCTTCATTTGCACCTTTGGTTTTAGCCAGTGATTCGATGGCGCGGATGAACGCGATACCACCACCAGGAACAATACCTTCTTCTACAGCCGCACGTGTAGCGTGCAGTGCATCATCAACACGGTCTTTCTTTTCTTTCATTTCCACTTCAGTAGCAGCACCTACATTCAGCACAGCAACACCGCCACTGAGCTTAGCCAGACGCTCCTGGAGTTTCTCTTTATCATATTCGGAAGTAGTAGACTCAATCTGGGCCTTGATCTGAGCGATCCTGGCATGGATATCATCTTTCTTACCTTTACCACCTACAACAATCGTGTTGTCTTTATCGATGGTTACCCTTTCAGCACGACCGAGGTAGGTCAGGTCAGCGTTTTCAAGTTTAAATCCTTGCTCTTCACTAATCACAATACCCTTAGTAAGGATAGCGATGTCCTGCAGCATTTCTTTCCTCCTGTCACCGAAACCAGGCGCTTTTACCGCAGCCACTTTCAGGGTACCACGGAGTTTGTTTACTACCAGTGTAGCGAGTGCTTCACCTTCCAGATCTTCGGAAATGATCAGCAGGGGTGCACCTTGCTGTGCAACTTTCTCCAGGATGTGAAGGATATCTTTCATTGCAGAGATCTTCTTATCGTAGATCAGGATATAAGGGCTTTGCAGCTCTACTTCCATTTTGTCTGCGTTGGTAACGAAGTATGGAGAAATATAACCACGGTCAAACTGCATACCTTCAACGATATCGATGCTGGTTTCTGTTCCGCGTGCTTCTTCAACAGTGATCACACCATCTTTACCCACTTTCTGCATCGCTTCGGCAATCAGTTTACCAATTTCATTATCGTTGTTTGCAGAGATCGTAGCTACCTGCTCGATCTTCTTTGTATCATTACCAACAGCCTGTGATTGCTTCTGTAGATTTGCTACAACAACATCAACAGCTTTGTCGATACCACGTTTCAGGTCCATCGGATTAGCACCTGCAGCTACGTTTTTCAAACCTTCAGTGATGATAGACTGTGCAAGAACTGTTGCAGTAGTTGTACCGTCACCGGCAACATCCGCTGTTTTAGAAGCTACTTCTTTCACCATCTGGGCACCCATATTTTCAATAGGATCTTCCAGTTCAATTTCTTTAGCAACCGTAACACCGTCTTTCGTTACAGAAGGTGCACCAAATTTTTTCTCAAGAACCACATTGCGACCCTTAGGACCGAGGGTAACTTTCACAGCATTCGCCAGGACGTCAACGCCCCTTTTCATCTTGCTGCGCGCATCTACATTAAAGAATAATTGCTTTGACATATTCCGTTTTGTTTGAATGAATGATGAATAAAAAAACGACGATTTCTTTAAACAACAGCGAGGATGTCAGATTCCCTCATGATCAGGTAATCT
>REAQ01000383.1 GCA_004294195.1 Sphingobacteriales bacterium
TACGCGTAGCGAGGTCCGCAAGTAGCGATATATTGAATTGTATGACGCGTTGAATGGATTGCTGGCAGTCTGCTGTTTGCAGGAGCTCCAGACTGGCTACTGCCGATGCACAGGCCAGTGGATTAGCAGTGAAGGAATGTCCGTGGAAGAAAGTCTTTAGTTTATCATCCTGTACATAGGCTTCGTAAATGTGCGCAGCGCAGGCCGTAACGCCTAATGGAAGTGCGCCACCCGTCAATCCTTTGCTCAGGCAGATGATATCGGGCTTTTGGGTCATGTATTCAGACGCAAACAGCTTGCCCGTTCTGCCGAACCCCGTCATCACCTCATCGGCAATACAAATGATCTCTTGCTCCTTGGCGGTGGCCAGCAATTGATCCATCAATATAGCATCGTACATTTTCATGCCACCCGCACCCTGAACGAGCGGCTCGTAGATGAAGCAAGCCACTTCTTGACCGAGGGCAGAGATGGTAGATTGGAGGGCAGAGATGTTTTCATTTGTGGGTGTGTCCATGAAGACTACTTCAAATAATCTATCATGAAAGGCGAGGGTAAACACCCCACGATCGCTGACACTCATGGCGCCGAAGGTGTCGCCGTGATAACTGTTGTGAAATGCGAGGATCTTGTTCTTCTTCACGCCTTTGTTCCACCAATATTGTATGCTCATCTTTAATGCCACTTCCGTGGATGTGGAGCCATTGTCGCTGTAAAATATTTTGGCAAATTCACCAGGCAAAAGGGGCATCAGTTTTTCTGCGAGGCGGATCGCGGGCTCATGTGTAAAGCCGGCAAAGATGATGTGTTCGAGTTTTTTCGCCTGTTCATAAATCGCCTCGGCGATCTTTGGATGGGCATGACCATGCAGGTTCACCCACCAGCTGCTGATGGCATCGAGATATTGATTTCCTTTATCGTCATATAGCCAAGGACCTTCGGCATGGGTGATGAATATGTTTTCTGTGCGGTCCTTCTGGTGGGTGAAAGGATGCCAGATGAGGTTGCTATCTATTTGTGCGAAATTCGTCATAAGGTTGGTGGTTGCAGGTTTCCAATAAACATGAAACTGTTTCTGTTGTATGCGATCTTGAATCCAATAGAATCTCATGTCGATTGCTTTGCATCCGGATCAAGGTCCAGGCAGGCTTGTAATTCTTCCGGAATATAGATCTCATCATCATCACAGTAGAGGATGACCTTCACTGTATCGCCCGCTTGCTTTTTGATTTTCTTTCTGATCTCTGCGCGGACGGGCAGGAATAATTCTCCATTGCCTATCGGCATCAGGTGATATTGCCTGATCTCAAAATCATCGATCAATCCCCGCACTTTGATCCATCCGAAATGGGCATGTGGATCTGGTTTTACATCGGGTAGTCGTGCATATGTCCAACCTCCTTTTCCATGGAATTTTTCCAGCAAAATCTTCTTGTTGACCAGT
>REAQ01000110.1 GCA_004294195.1 Sphingobacteriales bacterium
CAGCAATCATCTACTTTATCACGAAACTTTTCTAATGATCAACAATATGATGGGGATCAATGAGTTACTAAAATAACTAATAACAAATAACCCAATCACCTATTTTTGTTGAATGAAAGGAATCATTCTGGCCGGTGGGTCCGGAACAAGGCTTTATCCAATCACATACGCCATCAGCAAACAGATCATGCCCGTGTATGATAAGCCGATGATTTACTATCCATTGTCTACCCTGATGCTTGCTGGCATCCGTGATATCCTGATCATCTCCACTCCTCATGATCTTCCCAATTTCAAAAAGCTGTTTGGCGATGGCTCACAGTTTGGCATTTCCTTCAGCTACGCTGAACAGAATGAGCCGAATGGTCTCGCACAGGCTTTCGTTATAGGTGCAGATTTTATAGGTGGCGACAGTGTAGCGCTGGTGTTGGGAGACAATATATTTTATGGGTATGGGCTCGGGGAGCAACTGAGCAAAAACGCAAACCCGGATGGTGGTATCGTTTATGCTTATCATGTCAGTGATCCTGAAAGGTATGGAGTGGTGGAATTTGATGACGCCATGAGGGTGATCAGCATTGAAGAGAAGCCGAAAATACCAAAGAGCAATTATGCCATTCCAGGTCTTTACTTTTATGACAATGACGTGGTGGATATTGCTAAAAACCTGAAGCCTTCTGCACGGGGCGAATATGAAATCACCGACGTCAATAAAACCTATCTAGCCAATGGCAAGTTGAATGTATGCCTGATGGACCGAGGCACCGCTTGGCTAGACACCGGAACATTTGACTCGTTGATTCAGGCTTCGCAGTTTGTGCAGGTGATAGAACAAAGGCAAGGCATTAAGATTGCTTGTATTGAGGAAATCGCTTACAGAAAAGGATTTATAAATAAAGAACAACTCCTGAAACTCATTGAACCACTGATGAAGAGTGGTTATGGTCAGTACATTCTGGATGTTGTACTCTAAAGACAACGTATGAAGAAAATTCTCGTAACAGGTGGTTGCGGATACATCGGCTCCCATACTATTGTGGACCTCATCCAGAATGGATATGATGTGGTTTCTGTGGATAATAATTCCCGGTCCGGCACAAGACTGATTGACCTTTGCAATTTTGACGATACCCACGCCATCTTCGCAGAGAATGAAGACATCATCGGTGTCATTCATTTTGCAGCGTATAAGGCCGTAGGAGAATCTGTGGTGAAGCCGATGATGTACTATGAAAACAACATGGTTTCGCTGATCAATCTGCTCCGCTGTGTTGAAGAATTCAAAACCCCATATTTTGTTTTTTCTTCCTCCTGCACGGTGTATGGCAGTCCGGATACCATTCCAGTGACGGAGGAAAATCCGGAGAAACCGGCTGAATCCCCATACGGAGCCACCAAACAAATGGGAGAACGGATGATCCGTGATGTCACAAGAATCGCACCTGTTCGCTCTGCGTTGTTGCGATACTTCAATCCCGCCGGTGCTCACCCCACCAACCTTATTGGCGAATTCCCGATTGACAAGCCCCAAAACCTAACACCCGTAATCACGCAAACCGCCATTGGTAAGATGCAGCATATGCAGGTGTTCGGGGACGATTATCCCACGAGGGATGGTACTTGCATCAGGGATTTCATTCACATCTGTGACCTTGCACACGCCCATACCCTTGCCCTGAAATTTCTCATGGAAAAGAGTCTGGGACTGGAATGCGATGTATTTAACCTCGGCACGGGTGATGGAATCACCGTCCTGGAAGCCATCCAGGCTTTTGAAAAAGTGACTGGACAGAAGTTGAATTACAGCATTGGACCCAGAAGACCAGGCGATATCATGGCCATTTATGCCAACAGGGATAAAGCCAAGGAGGAACTGGGCTGGACGCCGAAGTTCAACCTGGAAGATATCATGAAAACGGCCTGGCAATGGGAACAGAAGCTCAAGTCTGATGAACAGTTCTATGCGGGCAGGAATATACAATTGAATTAGGGTGAGGGTTTAGGATAGACCATTAGAAAAAAACTCTACACCCTCAACCTAAAAACTCGCCCTTGTCCGTACATTTGCGGCATGTTAAAAGACATACAGGTTACTGGTCAAAAAGATACTCGTAGTGGCTTCGGTGATGGCATTTACGAGCTAGGACAGGAAAACCCTAATGTGGTTGCCCTAACCGCTGACCTCGCAGGATCCTTAAAGCTGAATGCATTTATTAAAGCCTTTCCTGAAAGATTTTTTCAGATCGGAATAGCAGAAGCCAATATGATCAGCATTGCCGCAGGATTAACCATTGGTGGCAAGATCCCCTACACTACAACCTTCGCCAACTTTTCTACCGGCAGGGTTTATGACCAGATCAGGCAATCTGTTGCCTACTCAGGCAAAAATGTAAAAATATGTGCATCCCACGCAGGTCTAACCCTGGGTGAAGATGGCGCCACACACCAGATCCTGGAAGACATCGGCCTGATGAAGATGCTCCCTGGCATGACAGTGATTGTTCCATGTGATTACAACCAAACCAAGGCCGCAACCAAGGCTATCGCTGCTTATAACGGTCCCGTATACCTGCGTTTTGGCCGTCCATCCTGGCCCATCTTCACTTCAGCCACTGAGCCATTCCAGATGGGTAAAGCACAGCAATTTGCTGAAGGCAAGGATGTTAGCATTTTTGCCTGTGGCCACATGGTATGGAAAGCCATTGAAGCCGGAAAAATCCTGGAAGAAAAAGGATTCTCCGTTGACCTGATCAATATCCACACCATTAAACCTTTGGACGTTGAGGCAGTCATACAATCCATCAGCAAAACGGGTTGTGCCGTTACCGTAGAGGAACACAATGTGATCGGCGGATTGGGCGACAGTATTGCGCAAGTAGCCGCCAAACACAAACCTGTACCCATCGAAATGATCGGCACCAACGATACATTCGGCGAGAGCGGAACCCCTACTCAACTGCTGCAGAAATATGGACTGGACACACCCAATATTGTAGCTGCTGCTGAAAAGGTGATGGCCAGAAAATAGGCTGCATCCGCTTGGATGATGCTGTTTGAAAAAAACAAATGGCCATAACAACTGACGACAAAGAACTTCTTGAATTGTTCCGCGACCCATCCCAGAGGGAACGCGCGTATACGGCTATCGTCAAAAAGTACCAGGAAAAAATTTATTGGCACGTCAGGCGGATGGTTATTGACCATGATGATGCGCATGATGTAGTACAGAATGTGTTTATCAAAGTCTGGAAAAGCCTTGATAATTTCCGCGAAGATGCCAAGCTATATACCTGGCTATACCGTATCGCCAGCAATGAATCCCTGACTTTCATCGAACAACAAAAAAAGCGACAGACCGTATCTTTTGATGGTGAGCAATCTGGAATGGCTGATCGATTAAAAGCGGACAAGGATTTTGATGCCAATAAACTGGAATGGAAACTGCAACTGGCTATCCAGCAACTCCCGGAAAAACAAAAACTGGTTTTCTCGCTTAGGTATTACGATGAAATGCCATATGAAGACATGAGCCGAATCCTTGAAACCTCTGAGGGCGCTTTGAAAGCGAGCTACCATCATGCGGTCAAGAAAATTGAAGAATATATCCTGAATCATTAAACCACGAATGCCTAAAACCGTCTAAATGATGATGCGTGGAAAGTCTGACATACAAGTAGAGCTGGAGAGCTTAAGCAAGGAGGTATCGGAAATCCCTGTGAAACAGGTGTTTACCGTTCCAGAGGGCTATTTTGACCTTCTTCCGGAGCTGATCCTTGATAGGATCAGGGCGATGGAAGGAGAACATGAAGAAGAAATTTCTTCCCTTTCACCCTTGCTTGCTGGCATCTCCAGAAAGATGCCGATGAGCGTTCCTGAAGGATACTTCAGCGAGGTCCGGTTTCCATCCGAAACAGCGGCAAAATCACCTTCACCTGTAGTAAGTATGCCAAAGAACAGGTTCAGGCTCTACGCTGTGGCAGCTTCGTTAATAGCCATCTTGGGATTTGGGACTTTGATATACAATATGAGTCAACTGCAGGGAAGCTTAGACCCGTTGAGTGTTAGTAAAGAACTTCCGAAAGTGAGTGAAAAGGAAATGGATGAATTCCTGAGTGGATTCCCGGATATCACCGTCCCCGAGCCAATCGTTGTGGCTGGTAATCCTGCTGAAGCAGAAGAGATGATGCGCGATATTGATGAAGAAGGCCTGAAGGATTTTCTATCAGACCAACCTGAAATAACACCCCAAAAATTGAATTAAACATGAGAAAGATTTTATACCTGATGCTATTGTTGCTGCCTTTTTCGGGCATGGCCCAGGACGGCCTCCGTAATAACGAAAATCGCCAGCGGTTGGAAGCCATCCAAATCGCCTTTCTGACGAAGGAGCTGAGCTTAACTACTCAGGATGCAGAGAAATTTTGGCCGGTTTATAATAAGTATCAGGACGAACTAAGGGGTCTGCTCAAAAACGGTGGAGAAGAAGATGTGCTGACCCGCCAGCAAAAAGCGTTGGATGTCCGTAAGAAGTATAAACCTGATTTTGTGAAGATCCTTGGCGGAGACCGGACAAACAAGCTGTTTCAGGCGGAAGACAAGTTCAGGGAGATGGTTAAGCGGGAACTTCAGAACCGGCAAAAAAAGCGGGCAGGGAACCAGCGATAGGTCGGCAAAAAAAAATCGCGGACTTGTATGTATTAAACAAAATATTGTACTTTTACTTTGGTGTTTTTCATAGGTTAGCAACGGCTGGCTCTTTCTAGGGCTAGCCTTTTTTATTGGAAGTCGATTACGGTTGACCTGACCAACTCGGCAAGTTTCTTGACATCTGCTTCTTCGTTCACTAAGGTGATCACCTTCAACTTGAGTTCTTCCGTAACGTATTTAACCGCTTTTTCTGCAGAGGGTCCCTTCCCTACTATGACACAGGTTAAGCGAATATCCTTGCGCTTTTCTACAAGGGATTTCGTAAATGGATTTAATGCAAACTCTCCATCAGTAACAAGGAAAACGTGGTTCTCGTCAAGGAGCTTCAATTTATCTGATTGCTCAAAAGCATCATAAATTCCCCTGTTGATATTAGTGGCAGCCGCAGTTGAGCGTACCCGTTTAAGCATCTGCAGCAATGAATCAGACCCTGAAAATGAAGAAGAACTGTACAGGGTTTCCACCACGGTACCAAAAGTCAGTAAGCTCACGCGATCCTTCGTATTCAGCACCTTACAAAGTTCTTCTGTTGATTTTTGCAGAAGTTCCATCTTGTGGTCCTTCCCCATACTATTGCTGATATCCAACAGAAAAACAATGTTGGATGCATGAGACTGTCCGTAGCTACTCCACGTCAGCATCACCATACATATAACTGTTCCGATGAATGGCCTGATGTTCATCCTGCTTTTACAAAAGGGGTCCTAATGTCATGATAAAATAAGAAGGTCCATCCTTCTTCCTGGCCTTTCGCCCACCATTCCTGGCGCAGTTCCATTGCCCGTTTTCCATCAGCATCATACTTCGCAACAAAACGGCTTTTCATCTGATGCAATTGGGGAGCTTCATCGCCACCAAAGAAAACGGTTTCCCCGTCTTCCCTGATCCAGAATACCTGGTGGAAAGGACTATGTCCGCCGCTCCACTGATACGTGATGTAGCCATCAATCATTCCTTGGCCATCTAACAACTGAATCTTCTCCATCTGACGGAACACCTCTAACTCTTCTGGTTGGAAGGAGGGCCTGCCTTTTTCAAACGCATAGGCAAGTTCCTTTTCACTAACGTAATAGGTGGCATTTGGAAAACTTACATGATAATGCCCGAGCAGTTTGTTTTCCAGTCCGGCCCCACCTGCATGATCTTTATGAAGATGACTCATGAGCACCTTAGTGACATCCAGCGGATTGATATCATGGTCCAGCAAATGCTGATGAATCTGCAGATTTCCATCGGCATTATGAAAACCCAATCCGGTATCTAACAGGATGATATCTTTACTGGTGACCACCACAAAGGGCTGGATCTCCACCAGAATACTGCCGGCCGGCCTGTTGGTCAAAGAATCTCTGTCTGTGTCAAAGGGGACAAAACGTTTGGTTCCATCGATACTGAAAGAGCCTTCAGACAGGGGGATGATGTTCATGAGGCAAAAATACGATGTTAATGTGGCAATGCGGTAGTGCGGTAATGCGGTAATGCGGTAATGTAGGAAGCGCGGCCGTGCGTTGCCGGCCTGCGCAGAAAGACACGGAGTAACAGCGGGCGCGCCGCAACGCAAGGCGCGCCTTCCTTCATTGCCGCACTACCGCATTGCCACATTGCCTCATTATCTAAGTACCATCTGCCGGTCAGCATCCAGCCGGATCAGAATAAACAACAGCACAGTGAATGTGATCAGGGCCGTACCGCCATAGCTTAAGAAAGGAAGGGGAATACCGATGACGGGTACAAGCCCTACGGTCATTCCAATATTAATGGCCACATGGAAAAACAAAACCACGGCTACACCGTAGGCATAACATCGGCTAAATGTACTTCGTTGCCTTTCAGCAACAACGGTGATCCGGAAGATCAAGAGGAGGTAGAGCAACAATAAGATTGTGCTGCCAACAAAACCAAAACCTTCGCCAATGGTACAGAAGATAAAGTCTGTTCGCTGCTCCGGAACAAAATCATATCGCGTCTGGGTACCTTTCAAAAGACCCTTTCCGATAAATCCACCGGAGCCAATCGCGATCTTGCTTTGCTTTACATTATAGGAGGTGGCTTTCTTTTTCTCTTCAATCTTTTTAATATCCTCTTCCGTCATGGTCTTGGGATCAACAGGAAAATCACGTCCCACCGTTGCATAGATCCTTTGCACCTGATAAGGCTTCAGCACATTGTTGAAAAAGAACGGAACAGCAAATCTTTGCACACCCACACATATCACCCAGATGGCAGCGATACCGATCAGTATACTCCGGTCACGCTTGATCTGCTTTCGCATAAAATAAATGGTGAGCCCCGCGAGCACAGTCAGGATGATAGCGAGCACATTGGGTTCAATCAGCAGAGTGGCTATCACGAGTACGGCCAGCGAAAACCCAACAATCAAAACGATACTGGGCAAGCCTTCCCGGTACATCACGAGGAAAAAAGAAAAATACACAAGCGCAAGGCCTGTCTCACTTTGCAGGATCGATAAGATGGCCGGTACCATCACGATGGCCGTAGCGATTAATTGCGATTTAAGCTTGGTGAAATCAGTTTCCGTACGACTCAAGTATTTGGCCAATGCCAGGTTCACAAAGATCTTACACAACTCAGCCGGCTGAAGTTGGAAACTGGAGAATCGAATAATTGATTTAGTGCCCTTGATCTCTGTATGAAAAGGAAAAACAAGCAAGAGTAATAAGATTCCGGCAAAGTAAAACAGATTAGCTGTTGCCGTAAAGAATTTAGAGTCCGTCAGCAAGATAAAAATGCCAAGGATGATGCTAATGCCAAAAAACAATAACTGCTTGCTATAGTCTGTCTTGAAAGAAAGAAATCCAGAGACGATGTCTTCGTTCCGGTGCGTAGCAGCAAAAATACTCATAACACCAATGGTTGCCAGGATCAGGTAAAGGATCACCAACAGGCTGTCTACACCTTTAGATATTTCAGGATTCTTCCTCATCCTCGTGCTTGGTTAAAAGTGCGATGGCCTTGGTGGTGTCTGGCTTTGGCTTTGCCGGCACACTGTCTTTTTTTATTGGCGTCTCTGTTGCTCTTTTCAACTTAGGCGCGGGCGGAGCCTCCGGAAGATCAGTATTGGAACTATCGCCCATTTCCCTGGCCAGCCTCACCCTGCGAAGAGAGTCCAATCGCATCCGCTTCGCCTTAACGATGGGAAGAATAATCTCTTTTTCGGCTATACGTGCTGAATCGAGTTTACTTTTTGCGCTAAGTGAATCATTTAAGTATTTTTCGATGACCATTCGCGCCATAGGACCGGCCCAGGTGGCACCAAATCCGGCATTCTCAACAATGATAGCAACAGCTATCTTTGGGTTATCTCTGGGTGCAAAACAAACAAACCATGAGTGGTCTTGCAGTTTTTCCCGTTTACCATTGATGATACCATAGTTTTCCGCAGTACCGGTTTTACCAGCCATCGTAATACCATCGATCTTTGCAACCCTACCGGTACCTGCTTCAATAACATCCTGCATGCCCAATTGCACCAGGTTGTAAATGGTATCAGGAATATGCGTAACACTATGCTTAACCTTATACCTGTTCAGGACCGTATCGGCCTCGCCCTGACCGTCGATCTTCTCTACAAAATGAGGTGTATAATAATACCCTTTGTTAGCAATGATACACATCATGTTTGCCATCTGCAATGGTGTGGCCTGCATCTCGCCTTGTCCTATCCCGAGAAACACATTGGTACAGGAATTCCATGAGCTGTTATACAGTTTATTGTAGAACGATGTATCAACGATAAGGCCCTTGTCCTCACTGGGAATATCCACGCCAAGGCGAACACCAAGACCAAATGAATTCATGTACTCTTTCCACTTTGCATAGCCCTCGTCCACATTCTTAAACTTCCTGTTGTCAACGGCCAACCGATAGATCTGTGAGAAATAAGAGTTACAGGAATGTGCGATGGCCATCCGTAAATTGGTGGCGTGGCCAGACCATTTCTCCGTACAGTTGATGGGCCTTCTGCAGCCGTAATAGGTACCGTTGCAACCAATGCCATATTGCGGCGTGATGACCCCTTCATCCAGCGCAATCAACGCCTGCGTGGGCTTGATGGTGGATCCGGGAGGATACTGGCCCTTGATGGCCCTGTTGTACAAAGGCTTTGCAGTATCCGTCAACAGATAAGAGAAGTTCAGTTTACGCAAAGATCCTGTCAGGAGGTTTGGATCATAGGTAGGTCCACTGGCCATTGCAATGATGCCCCCGGTCTTGGGATCAATGGCCACGATAGCACCAAGCTTATTGGCAAGAAATTTCTCTGCCAGTACTTGTACGTCGATATCCATATAAGTACGCAGATTCCTTCCCGCGATGGCCGCCGTATCATAAGCACCGTTTTCATAAGATCCTACCAGCCTGTTCTTATTATCCTTGATGCGATACTGCACCCCACGCTGGCCCATAAGAATGTTCTCATAAGAACGCTCCAGTCCGGTAAGACCCATGTAGTCGCCCAACTGATAAAAATAATTGGTCCGTTTCAGGATGTTGGAATCCACCTCGCCAATATATCCCAGCACGTGCTCGGCCACTTTAAAGGGGTAGGAACGGATCGGCCTGTCCTGCAGGTAAAATCCAGGCTCAAATCGATATATATTCTCCTGAAGTTTGACGAACTTCTCGATCGATAATGCTCCTTCAAAAACAGACGGCCTGTATCTTCCATTCTTTACAATAGACGTTACCAGTCGTTTCCTGAACTCCGTAGTGTCAATGTCAAGGATGTTACACAGTCCCAGCGTGTCAATTCCTTTCAACTGGGTAGGCACAATCATCAGGTCATGTGTCACCGTGTTTTCAAGAATGGATTTTCCATTTCTGTCGAAAATCAGCCCCCTGTCCGGATAGATAATCTTCCTGTCCACGGCATTGTCCATTGCCTGCAGTTTGAACTGCGGGCTCAACAACTGCAATACAAATAACCTTGCGATCAGCACCACAAAAACGGCGAGGATGATCACGCGTACTACAGTTTGTCTGGACTGATTGAAGACAGACATTTATCTTGGTGGTTTTAACTTCTCTAATTTCTAGGGTGAGTGTGTAGGGGGAGTGTTTAGATTAGGTATCAGGCCTATACCCTCCCCCTACACACTCACCCTATACACATCCCCTATGCCACATTCGTCCTATACCTTCCCTTACGCTGGAACAACATCTCCGTAATGAATATCAACAACAGAGAGATGGCTGTGGATGCCAGTACCTTTCCAAAGAAAAACCAGATACTGCCAACCTGTAGCCACTCCAGGAACACCAGGTAGGTATGATGAATAAATGTCAGGATAAATGCATACACCGCAAAAGGCATAAAGCCCATACTGGTGATGGACGGCTCTGAATAGCTCATTTCAGTTGCCTCTTTTGGCATCAGTATGCCAATGATAAAAGGCCTGATATAAGCAATCAGTGTACAGGCAGCGGCATGAAGGCCAGGGGTCTTGGTAAAAAAGTCCAGTGAAAGTCCAAATAAAAACCCGAGCAGGGTCAATCCCGCCCTTGGTGTATTGTATGGCAACCAAAGTATAAAAAGAAAATACAGATATGGGACGATGAACCGATGCAATGGCGGCACTTTCGCCAGTACAAACACTTGCACCAGGATAAACAGCACAAAACGGATGATATTTTTTAAGAGGTCACTCATCAGTCTCTCTTGATTCTGTTTAGTAAGGAATCCATTTCTGCTTTCTGGAGGTTCTTAACTACAAATGCATGCTGCACAGAAAAGAAATCCGTACCCGTTTTCACTTTAATATTATAACTGCTCGTGGCCTTGTCGTCAACAACTTCTTCCACAAATCCTACGATCTGGCCGGGAGGAAAAATATCAGAGTAGGGACTTGTGATCACCGTATCACCTTTGGCCACTTTTACTGTTCTGGGAATATTATTGAGCGAAACATAGCGGGGGTCTTTCCCATCCCAAACCACTTCGCCAAATCCGCTGCCTTTTTTCAACAGCGCCACCACGCTGTTTTTACGGTGGAGCAAGCTCATGACTACAGACATGTTGGGACTCACGTCCACCACTTTTCCAATGATCCCACTGGCGCCCACTACCGCCATGTTGATGGCAACACCCTGGTTACTGCCTCGATGTAGAGTGATAAAGTTATTCTGCTCGTTTACAGCGTTTCCAATCACACGCGCAGGAAGAAACAAGAATTTTCGATACTGTTCCTGCTCTTGCAATCGGAAGGTGTCCTGAACAACCTGCATATTGCTATCGGGTGCTGAAAAATTAGTAGCCAACTTATTGAGCAGATCAGCATTCTGGGTTCTAAGCTGGTCGTTTTCTTTGCGAAGACTGAAATAGGTTTCTATATTATTATATCGGAGAAAAAACTTTCCCGTTACCTCATTGGCAGCATTCATATATGCTGCCTGATGAAATTTATTATAACGGAACAGCATGCTGAGCGCGAGTACCTGTAACAACAGGAAGAACAGCAGGTTACTGAACCGGGCAATAAAAAGAAAAATATTCCGCATTGAATTATCTCATCACGAAAGGAAACCGCGAGTAATTCTTAAGAGCGATACCCGTACCTCTAACCACACTCTTCAGCGGGTCTTCAGCAACGTGTACAGGCAACTTGATCTTCTGGCTGAGGCGTTTATCCAAACCACGCAGCAGGGCACCACCACCGGTGAGGTAAAGGCCCCTCCTGTATATATCTGCGGCCAATTCCGGCGGCGTTGTCTCCAGCGCTTTAAGAATAGCCTCCTCAATTTTAAATATAGATTTGTCCAGTGCTTCAGCGATCTCCTGGAAACTCACCATGATCTGTTTGGGGATACCGGTTACCAGGTCACGACCATTCACCGGAATATCATCGGGAGGAGATTCAAGGTCTTTCATTGCAGCACCGATCTGGATCTTGATCTGCTCCGCAGTACGTTCACCGATCAGTAGAGAGTGGTAACGCCGCAATGCTTCCATAATATCTGCAGTGAACTCATCACCTGCAATACGAATGGACTGATCACAAACGATACCGGCAAGAGCGATAACGGTAATACCGGTGGTACCACCACCGATATCAATGATCATGTTGCCTACAGGCTCCTCTACATCGATACCAATACCTAGCGCAGCAGCCATCGGCTCGTGCAACAAGTACACTTCCTTAGCACCTGCCTGCTCTGCACTGTCCCTTACGGCTCTCTTCTCCACCTCGGTAATACTGGAGGGGATACAGATCATCATCCGCCAACTTGGGGGGAACAAAGGCTTTTTAGGATAGATCATTTTGATCATCTCCCGTATCATTAATTCTGCAGCGTTGAAGTCTGCAATTACACCGTCTTTGAGGGGCCTGACCGTCCTGATGCTTTCGTGCGTTTTTTCGTGCATCATCAGGGCTTTCTTACCTACAGCCAGAACATTCTTGGGATTATTGCGGTCTAAAGCAACTATGGAAGGCTCGTTGACTACGATTTCGTCGTTATGAATGATAAGCGTGTTGGCAGTTCCGAGGTCAATGGCGATATCTTGGGTGAACCAGTTAAAGAGTCCCATTGTAGGATTGATATTGGTTTTCTAGTTAATGTGGGCAAAATTCAATAAATAATTCCAATAAACAACGTCATTATGAACGTTTTATGCGGGATTTCACAACATTTATCCTGAAACCTGTCACTGGAACTCGTACCCTATATCCTTCCGATAGTAGATGCCTTGAAAATCGATGAACTCCATGATCTTGATGGAACGCTGGGCGGCCTTGTGGACGGAGTCCCCAAAGGATGTTACGGCAAGCACTCTTCCCCCATTGGTCAGGATCTTCCCGTCTTCTTCGGTGGTTCCTGCGTGAAACACGATGGTATCGTCTTCATTCAGGATGTCCAGTCCATCGATCTCAAATCCTTTTTCATAACTCCCGGGATATCCGCCGCTGACGGCTACCACGGTGGAAGCGGCTCTCTGTTCAAATTCCAGGGTTTTGCCCGCCAACCGGTGTTGTGAGACGGCCAGGAACAGCTCAACCAGGTCAGACTTGAGTCTTGGGATCACCACCTCGGTTTCGGGATCACCCATCCGGCAGTTGTATTCAATAACCAAAGGCTCATTATTCACGTTGATCAGCCCGAAGAAAACAAAACCTTTATAGGCCAGCTTCTCCGCGTGGATACCGTTAATGGTGGGTTCAATGATTCGGGTGCGCACTTTTTCCATGAATACCGAATCGGCAAAAGGAACCGGGCTCACCGCACCCATTCCGCCGGTGTTCAGGCCTTTATCACCCTCTCCGATTCTTTTATAGTCTTTGGCTTCGGGCAGCAGCACGTATGACTCACCATCGGTAAGGGCAAACACACTCAGTTCAATACCGGTCAAAAATTCCTCCACCACCACTTTATGACCGGCCGATCCAAACTTGGATTGCTGAATCATGAGCTCAAATTCAGCCATGGCCTCCACGTGATTCTGGCAAATGATCACACCTTTTCCTGCAGCCAATCCATCCGCTTTGAGGACGATAGGCAATGGGTGATTCTGCAGATAAGTGACACCCTCGGCATAGTTGGTCTGGTCAAATTCACGATATGCCGCGGTTGGAATGCCATGCCTTTGCATGAAGGCCTTCGCATAGGCCTTACTGCCCTCCAGCTGGGCCGCTTCCTGGGATGGACCGATGAGGGCCACATGTTTCAACGCCGCATCGTTCTGGAAATAATCATAGATTCCATTTACCAATGGCTCTTCGGGCCCCACCACCACCAGGTTAATATGCTCCCGCAGGCAGACCGACTGTATCGCCACAAAATCATTGACCTGCACATTGAGATTCTCACCACACTCCTTTGTACCGGCATTGCCCGGCGCTATGTAGAGTTTTTCACACAATGGGCTTTGGCTGATCTTCCAGGCCAGAGCATGTTCCCGGCCACCCGAGCCCAACAATAAGATCTTGATTGGTTTCATGCAAGCGAAGATAAGGGGTCAATGTGGCAATGCGGTAATGCGGCAGTGCGGTAATGGAAGAATCTATATATTCACGGCACCAAAATCAATTGCATGGCTGAACAGAAATCCGGACATCCACGCGGGCTATACGTACTCTTTGCAACGGAAATGTGGGAGCGGTTTAATTACTACGGGATGCGCGCCATCCTGGTTTATTTCATGACTGATGCGCTCTTATTTAATAAAGCATTTGCATCAAATCTTTATGGTGGGTACACCAGCCTGATCTACCTCACGCCCCTTATTGGCGGATTCATTGCTGACCGCTATTGGGGCAATCGCAGATCCATCATCCTCGGAGGTCTGGTGATGGCCCTTGCAGAATTTATTCTCTTCTTCTGTTCAAGTTTATACAAATCCAACCCTGACCTCTCCGGATTCTTGTTTTATGCAGGCTTGGGTATGATGATCGTTGGTAATGGATTTTTCAAGCCAAATATTTCTTCCATGGTTGGGCAGTTGTATGCAGAAAACGATAAGCGAAAAGACGCTGCATACACTATTTTCTATATGGGGATCAATGTGGGCGGCATGCTGGGCCCCTTCATCTGCGGCCTGGTGGGTAATACGGGAAATCCCGATGATTTCAAATGGGCCTTCCTCGCAGCAGGAATCGGTATGCTGCTGAGCGTAATCACATTGAAGTTTTTGCAAGATAAATACGTGGTGGACGCAGACAATAATCCCATCGGCGTAACCCCAAAGGAAATGGCGGACAGCAACTCGCCCATTAAAAATCAGTTATCCGTTACCGTTATACTGGGATTGATAGCACTTGTAGCTGTAGCATTGGGATTGCTTTACCTGCACGGTCAAAAAATATTTGACCTTTCCTGGCTGATGCTGATCTCCCTGGCAGTGATCCTGTATGTGATCTTTTCAGACAGGTCGCTCACCAAAGTGGAGCGCGATAAAACCATTGCCATCTTCGTGGTGTCTTTCTTTGTCGTCTTTTTCTGGAGTGCGTTTGAGCAAGCCGGTGCATCACTTTCGTTTTTTGCTGCCGAACAAACCAACCTGCACATCAGCTCAATTAATTATGATGTTCCACCTTCCTGGTTCCAAAGCCTGAACTCATTCTTTGTGGTGGCCTTTGCACCTGTGTTTGCATGGCTGTGGGTGAAACTGGGCAAGCGCAATGCAGAGCCCAATTCACCGCTTAAAATGGCGATTGGCTTGTTTTTGCTGGGACTGGGCTATGTCTGGATCGCGATGGGTGTTAAAGATGTAGGCACCAATGTTAAGGTGAGTATGATCTGGCTCACAGGCATGTATGCACTGCATTCCTGGGGTGAGCTTTGCCTCTCTCCTATTGGTCTCTCTTTGGTGAACAAACTGGCACCTTTGCGATTTGCATCGTTACTCATGGCAGTATGGTTCATGGCC
This sequence comes from Sphingobacteriales bacterium, assembly GCA_004294195.1. Lineage (GTDB taxonomy): Bacteria > Bacteroidota > Bacteroidia > Chitinophagales > Chitinophagaceae > Pollutibacter. The sequence continues at coordinate 15,089 of REAQ01000110.1, forward strand.
AACGCAGCCGCGAATGTATTGGCAGGAAAACTCAGTGCACTCTATCCTCCCGGACCAGCCGAAATCCTGAAAGCAGATAAAGCTGGAATCAATCTGCCGGCTATTCTCAGTGGCCAACTCACACCATCGGCACAACAACTGGCTACCTTAAATGAAATGGAAGTGCCTTATCAATACACTTCATTCATGGGTTTCCAGATCCATAACTTGTATGATTTCTTTTTGCTCTTTGTAATTATGTCAGGTATAGCATCATTGATCCTTTTCCTGCTCACGCGCTGGCTGAGCAAGATGATGCACGGAGTGAAGTAGTAATTGACAATTAATGTTTATTTTGTCGATTGCCAATTGTTAATTACTAATTATTAACGCGATGTCTGATAAAAAATTTACGCCCTTCGTTCTTCCTGAAACAAATATGAAAGAGTTCACCATCAAGTCTGTATTGGTGGGCTCTGCTTTCGGAATCATTTTTGGTGCAGCAACGGTGTACCTGGCGTTGAAAGCGGGATTGACCGTATCAGCCTCCATTCCCATTGCGGTGATGGCTATTGCGCTGAGTAAGCTTTTCCTGAAAACCACTATTCTTGAGAATAATATCATCCAGACCACCGGCTCTGCAGGCGAAAGCATCGCCGCGGGTGTAGTGTTCACCTTACCGGGGTTTCTTTTTCTGAGTGAAAAAGACAGTAGCAACTATTTCAACTACCTCACCATTCTTACCCTCGCCATCTTCGGTGGCATCCTGGGAACACTAATGATGATCCCGTTGAGAAAAGCGCTCATCGTCAAAGAACATGAAAACCTTCCCTACCCGGAAGGAACCGCCTGTGCATCTGTGCTCAAGGCAGGTGAGAAGGGTGGAAATTTCGCCAAGACCGCTTTCTTAGGTGTGGGCGTTGCCGCCATCTATGCATTCCTCCAGAAGATCCTGCACGTAGTGGCAGAGACGCCTTTCTGGATGACAAAACAAGCGAACAAGTTTTTCCCTTCCGCAAAAGTCAGTGGTGAAATCACGCCTGAATATCTTGGTGTGGGGTATATCATCGGTCCAAAGATTGCAAGCGTATTGGTGGCAGGTAGTGTGTTGACCTGGTTTGTGTTCAACCCACTTCTCGCGTCACTGGTTCCTTCTGATATGATTGCTACCCAGTTGATCAAATTGGGCTATCTCAAAGATCTTGCAACCGCCGGAGGCAAGGGAGGCTGGGATCCTGTTACACATACTTTTGCAGACTACTCAGCAGCCATCTACTTCGCTTATGTACGGCAGATTGGCGCGGGTGCTGTTGCTGCTGGCGGCTTCATCACATTGTTTAAAACCATTCCTACCATCGTTGCATCTTTTAAAGGATCCCTGGGCTCATTGAAAGGCGGCGCTTCAGAAACCAATGTATCAAGGACAGAAAGAGACCTGTCTATCAAGATCGTTGGATTCGGTAGCCTTGCATTGATCCTGTTAATGACGGTGTTACCCCAAGTTCCAGGTGATACCATCATAGGTAAGTTGTTACTGGGTGTTTTGGTGGTGATCTTTGGTGCCTTCTTTGTTACCGTATCTTCAAGGATCGTTGGACTGATTGGTTCATCTAATAACCCGATCTCCGGCATGACCATCGCCACCATTATGGGTACCTGCCTGGTATTCATCGCGGTGGGCTGGACTGGAAAAGTATATGAACCGATGGCCCTTGTAGTGGGTGGAATGATCTGTATTGCTGCTGCCAATGCTGGTGCTACATCGCAAGATTTAAAGACAGGTTATCTCGTAGGCGCAACGCCGCGTTACCAGCAGATTGCGCTGTTTATTGGTGCTATTGTTTCTTCATTGGCCATTGGTATTACAGTGAAGGTACTTGATACGCCTACGCCTGAAATGGTCTCGCAAGGGATCATGCATGCCATCGGCACTGAAAAATATTCTGCTCCACAAGCCACGTTGATGGCTACTTTGATCAAGGGGATTTTATCCTTCAACCTTGATTGGCAATTCGTAATTGTTGGGGTGTTCATTGCCATTGTGATGGAGCTTTGTGGTATCAAAGCGTTAAGCTTCGCCATCGGTATTTACCTGCCGTTGGCTACTACACTTCCGATCTTCATCGGTGGAATGATCCGCGCCCTGGTAGATAAAAAACACAAAAAAGCAGGTGCGGCTGTGGAAGAAGAGGAAGACCTACGCAAAGGAAATCTGTTTGCAACGGGACTTGTGGCGGGAGGCGCATTGGCTGGTGTAATTGTGGCCTTCCTTTCTGTGAATGAAGGTATTTCTTCTGCTCTTGGCAATATTAATATGGAACATGCGCTCACGGCGGGTTTGGGTACTAATGGGTATTTCCTGTTGGGGACGCTTGTGTTTTTGGGGATGGGATATATGTTGTATAGGATTGGGACGGCGAGGGAATAGGGTTGGCAAACCAGACATTCTGTAATACAAACATTCAGGAAATCCGGAGTGGTATCCCGGAATTCAGGTTACCACTCCAGATTTCCTGAATGACTGTATTAATGAATGCCTGGCTTGTCAAATAAAATCCAGTGTAGAGTACTTTGCCCCCAGGATCGCCTCCGCATCTGCCCTAAGCCATTTATTCAAAATTGAAGCATATACCTGCTTAAAATCAACTTGATGTTTAAGATCGCCGTCTTGCAGATCCGCCAGATTGGGTAATGCATTCAGGATCCCTTTTTGTTTCAATCCACCAGAGATCAGGAACATATTGTTTGCGGTGCCATGATCCGTGCCGCCACTGGCATTCTGCGCAACCCTTCGTCCAAATTCTGAAAATGTAAAGATCATCACATCTTCAAACCGGTTGTTGGATTTAAGGTCAGCAGTGAAGGCAGCCAATGCACCATTCAATTCATCAAACAATCTTTTCTGTTGGTTGGCCTGCAATACATGGGTATCAAATGAACCGAGGGATATGTAATACACTTTAGTATCAATATCGCTGAAGATCAGGCTGGCAATGGTTTTCAGGCCTTGTGCCAACTGGGTGGTTGGGTACTGCCCTGTTGCAGGTCTTAGCTTGCTTTGCTTAAAGATATAATCAGCTGAAGAAATGGTTTCCGCCATAGTTTTATACAGGTAGTCCGCTTGCGGATGTTCTCCGGCATGATGCGCCGAAGCGATCTGTTTGAAAAACGCTTCCTGGCTGCTGCCATACAAGTTTCTTGGGTTCCTGAACGCAAGTCCTTTGGCTTGTTCTCCTTTGAGGGCAAGACTTAAGACATCATCAACTTCAAGCGCCTGCGTAGGCTTATCACAGCCCTGGCATTGCGCATCCAGATATCTACCCAGCCAACCGGTTTGCAACACCTGGTCTGACCGCGAACCGGTTTGCCAGATATCCATACTCCGGAAATGGGACCGGTCAGGATTGGGATAGCCTACACTGTTGAGGACACCCAAAGATCCGTCATCATACAAAGATTTCAGGTGAGTTAGCGCAGGATTCAAGCCAGCTTCATCAGTGAGTGATAGTGCTGCTTCCTTCTTGATACCTAACGCGGGGCGTCCTTTGTAGTAGATATCATTACGGTAAGGAATAACCGTATTCAGTCCATCGTTGCCGCCGGACAATTGGATCACCACAGCCACCTTATTCCCCTTGGGAACCATGGCGGGCCTTTCAAAGGCCTTGAGGAACCCTGGAATAAAGACCGATCCGGTGGCAAGGCTTCCTACTTGGATAAAGTTTCTTCTTTTGATCAGCATGGTAGACGTTTTACATGAGTTGATACTCCGGAAGGCTCATCAACTGAATGGTGACGGATTGAATATACTTATCACGGGATGAGAGGTCAGCATAACGGTCAAGCATAGCCGCATCTATTGTGCCAGAAGGCAGTAAAGCAGCGGCCATATGGGTCAACAATTCTTCACGTTTGGTATTAGAAAATGCAGAGACATATACGGGCCATTCGATGTCTACGTTGATAACGCCTGTGCGTTTGGGTGTTTTATCGGCCATGCCCATCATCACATCATCGTCGTCCTTGGGTTTAGCAACAAGCCCCTCATCATCATGTAGCAATCTTGGTAAGCGTAATCTATACATCAGCGATGAGCTATCGATCCAGTTCCTGCCTCCGGGCCATCCCGCCACGTTAGGCGGATAGAAGAGCACCTGGCCCAGCAGACGCTGGTACAGCAGTTGTACTTCGTCGTTATTGAACTTCATCGGCAGCATCCTGCGAAGGCCCACCAGAAGTTGAACCGGAGATTTGATGATCACGCCGCGGTTCTTCTCCTCGTAAAATGAGGGCGAGAGAAATATGGAGCTAAGAAGTTTCTTGATATCGTACCCCGACTGGAAGAATTCTTTGGAAAGCTTTTCAACCATTGCAGGATCCGGTGTTTCATTCACAAAGAAACGGTAGATCTTGGCAGTGATATAGCGTGCAGTTTGTTCCTGCTGGAGGAGGATATCGACGACATCGTCGCCATCAAGTGTACCTGTTTTACCAAGCACCGTTTTCTCTCCTTCATCGTGGAACTGTTTGCGGAACACAAAATTTCCACCGAGATCAAAGCCCCAGCCGGTGAAGGCCCTTGCTGCTTCTTTGATATCTTTCTCGGCATAGTTGCCCCGGCCCAAGGTGAAAAGTTCCATCACTTCCCGTGCAAAATTTTCATTGGGTTGTCGCTTACGATTCTGCTGGTTGTTCAGAAAGGCAAGCATCGCGGCTGATTTGGATACTTCACGGAGCATATCTCCGAAATTTCCGAGTGCATTGGTGCGGATCACATCCAGCAACTGCTGTTGGTAGAAGATATTGATTTCCCTGCAGGCAAAATGTCCGTGCCAGAAGAAGGCCATCTTCTCACGAAGCTGTGCCTCACCATGCACCATTTCATCCAGCCAGCGAAGGTTGAGATCTTTGAGTGCCTCCCTGCTTTGTTTTCTGAGTTCCGCGCGTTGTTCTTTGGTGAGTTCCTGCATCTTACCTTCGGCCATGATTCCTTTCACCAATCCGTCAAACGCATTGGTGGTGACCTTAATCAAGGCAGGATTACCAGAACTTTTCTTTAACAGCTGCTGAAACAACTGTTCCGCTTTTGCTTCAGAAAGAGAGGGAATGTCCTCTGCGCTTGGACCAAAGCCGGCCCTTTGCAAAAGGTGGATGTTACGGATAAGGTTTGTGGCTTTCATGCTGTAGTAAGACTAAGCTAGTGCATGAAAGTTTAATGTTAATATAAAAAAGGGGCAGAGGTTAAGGGTCAAAGGGCAGAGTGAAGCACATCTCTGCCCCATGGCCTTTGTACTCTGGCCTGATTATCACTGTGTTTTCACCGTATGCTTCACGGTATAGCTTCTGTTAAGATTGAAGCCGATGGACCATTGGCCAAAATTATCCGTGATCGGGTTTTGGGTCAATTGCGGAATATTGCTGGCAAATGAACTGTTGGT
>REAQ01000384.1 GCA_004294195.1 Sphingobacteriales bacterium
TTTTTAAACCTGCTGCGGCATTGCTATGCCTGCTGCTTTGCACCAATGTATTCGGCCAAACTGCCGAAAAGAAAAAAATTACGGCAACCCGTATTTTAACTTCATTAAAAATTGACGGTATTATTAACGAGCCGGAATGGAAGACCACTCCGGTTGCAGAAAAATTTACTGCCCTGCGGCCTGTGCCCTTTGTTGCCGAAAGCAACGATAACCGCAGCGAAGTATATTTTTTATACAACAATGAAGGCATTTATATTGGCGGTTATTTTCACGAAAAAAATAAGGACAGCATTGCCTCCGAATTAATTGGCCGGGATGGCTTTGGTAATAATGATTTTGTAGGCGTTATTTTCGACACCTACAATGATAAAATAAATGGCTTTGAATATTTTTTAACGCCGCTGGGTGAGCAAATGGATGCTAAGCAGTCGCCCAACCCAAATGGCGACAGTGAAGATTTTAGCTGGAATGCAGTTTGGCAAAGCGCCGCTAAAATTAATAACGATGGCTGGAGTTTTGAAATGTTTTTACCATACGCCGCCATACGTTTTGGTAAAAAGAAAATACAAGACTGGGGTCTTAACATTGTACGCCGCCGCCAAAAAAGCGGACAACAATTGTTCTGGCAATCAATCGACCCTACCGTAAATGGTTTTTTAACACAAGAAGGAATGCTTACAGGTTTAACTGATATTAAACCGCCATTGCGCCTGCAGTTTTCGCCATACTTCTCAGTATATGCCAATCACTATCCCTACAATCAATCTGACTTAAAAAACTGGAATACGCTTGTAAATGGCGGCATGGATGTTAAGTATGGTATAAACCAGGCCATGACATTAGATATGACGCTGATACCAGATTTTGGGCAGGTGCAAAGCGACAGGCGGGTATTAAACCTTACGCCATTTGAAGTACGGTATGATGAACAGCGCCCATTTTTTATTGAAGGCGTTGAACTGTTCAACAAAGGAAATCTTTTTTACAGCCGCCGCATTGGCGGGCAGCCCAGCGGCCCCTTTGCCAGAGGCCGGGGGCACAGGCTGTGCAGGCATTTGCAAAGTCACAGGCGGGGCAGCCGGGGCCAGCGGGGCCGAGGCGCCGCCCTTGGCGGGCAC
>REAQ01000385.1 GCA_004294195.1 Sphingobacteriales bacterium
GCTGGACTACCTTCTAAAGCCGGTGGAACCCAAACGATTGTCTGATGCGATCCACAAACTGGAAGGTGCAGAAGAGCGCGAGGCTCTAATTGGAGACAGTGTGACCATACACCGCGGAACCTTGAGTGATAACGACCAAGTGTTTGTGAAAGACGGCGAACGTTGCTGGTTTGTGCGCTTGTCAGATATTCGGTTATTCGAGTCCGTTGGGAACTATGCCAAGGTTTACTTTGCGGGCAACAAGCCGCTGATCCTAAAATCGCTGAATGCACTGGAAGAACGTCTTGATCAAAAAGTATTTTTCCGTGCTAATCGCAAGCATATTGTGAATCTGCGTATGATCGAGAAAGTGGAGCCTTACTTTAATGGCGGACTCTTACTTGAGATCAAGGGCGGTGAGAAGATTGAGGTGAGTAGGAGGCAGGCGGTGAAGTTTAAAGAAATGATGTCCCTTTAGCAATTGGCAATTAGCAATTGATAATTGGCAATTGACAACAGTTGTTGGAAGTTGGAGTGGTGCGGGATGTATCCAATTCTCTAACATCCAAGGTCCAGTGCCAATTGTAAATTACCAATTGCCAGTTGTCATTTACTAAATTTATACAACACCGCGGCCATCTCCTCCGCAATCTGCTCATTACACAAATTGCCAATACTGCCTTCATGCGTGTGGTGAAGCCCCTTTTGATGATCAAAACGGAACTCTCCTTTCTCAATCTGATTACCAATTTCTTTATAGGCTTCTCGGAAGGGAATGCCTTTGTTCACGAGTTCATTCACAGCTTCAACACTGAAGAGATAGGTGTATTTGGGATCATCGAGAATATGTTCCTTTACCTTCAGTTCACGAACCATCACCTGCATCAATTGCAGGCAGGCCTTCAGTTCTTCGATGGCAGGGAAAAGGATTTCCTTGGTGAGTTGCATCTCGCGGTGATAACCGGAAGGGAGGTTTGAGGTCAATAGGGTGAGTTCATTGGGCAGACTTTGCAATCGGTTGCTCTTGCCACGGATCAGCTCAAAAATATCGGGATTCTTTTTGTGCGGCATGATGCTGCTGCCGGTAGTAAGGTGCTCGGGAAAAGAAATAAAGTTGAAGTTCTGGCTGAGATAGAGG
>REAQ01000054.1 GCA_004294195.1 Sphingobacteriales bacterium
TTGAACTCTTCCTTATGATTGGAGATATATTTATTGATCTCGGCGTCAGTCACTTTAATGGAGCTGTCAGAAATGGTAGTGTAAGGAACAACTACATAATTCAGGCTTGCTACACTTGAGTTGTCTGCATTCATTTTCTCGATCATCCATTTGGGCATGTAAGAGCCCATGGAAAGAAGGGAAGTATATTTATCTGCCAGGCTTCTGGTGATCAACGGTTCAATCAGCTGATCGTTTACCATTTTCACTTCTTCCTGCTTCTTGCTTTTCTTCACATTATTAAACCAGTTCTTTGCTGCCTGAACATCAAAAGCACCGGTGTTGGGATTGGTGAACAGTTGTTTGAATTCTGCAGGAGCATCCTCAGAAAACAAAAGTTCACTCATTTCTTTAGGGGTGAAAGCGAGGCCAAGCTTACTCGTTTGCTCATTGATCAATTCTTCCTGGATATATCCATTCCAAATGCTCTCAATGATGTTCTGGGTCATAACTTCGTTGCTGGCCATGCCCTGCTGACGGTTGGATTCCTCGATCTGCCTTACCCGGTCATTGAATTCCATCCTGTCGATCTTATTGCCGTTGATAGAACCTACTGAACTGGTTTCACCGGCAAAAAGACCGCTACTTCCGCCAATAAAGGCATCCTGGACCAAAAATCCGATCAAGCTCAGGGCGATCAGACTGGTAAGCAACACGGCAGCTTTGTCACGCAACTGTTGGATAATAGACATATACTATTATAAATGTTTTTTAAAAGGGAGGCAAAAATAGGTGAATTTGGGCTTATCAACAAACTGTGGAAAACAGGCAAAATATGCGCGGGAATTGGATTTGAGAAGTATATATACCATCCTTTCCACATATAGTTGTGTATTGCCCGGTATTATGGTAAGGGGATTTCACAGGGATGGTGTGGATAATCGGGATATTGGTGGATAAAGCCCATTTTTACCCATCCCGGATGTGGATGAAATAGGAAAACTTGTTGATGGGCCGTATGTGTATTTTACCATTCAGGGGTGTTCAGAAAACTTATTAGTGACTATACCCATGTAAACTAACAGATGATCCGCCAAAGGTGCCGATCTTTTTTTCCGATGGTCTTTTTAATCCACCGTTGTGAATATATTGGCTAAACGCCGTGCTGGCTTAGATGAACTGTTGTGGATTGAATGTGAGTTGCCGTGGATAAACAGCCGATCGGTATATTTCCAAAATTGCTACAAAAAACATATCCCCTAATTCACAGACCTAATAGTAATAAGTATTTTTATAAATAATTAAGTATTAATAATACTACGGTTGTTATGCACAATGATTTAGTACAGATTGGGAAACGAGGATTCTACGATGTGGCCATTAATCCCGCGCTGGATCTTTTCGCTGAGATCAAAAGATTGAAGAAAGAAAAGAATGCAGTGCTGCTGGCGCACTATTACCATGATGCGGATATACAGGACATCGCAGACTATATCGGGGATAGCCTGGGCCTTGCCCGTCAGGCAGAAAAGACCGATGCAGACATGATCGTATTTGCCGGTGTGCATTTTATGGCTGAAACTGCCAAGATCCTGAACCCCACCAAGAAGGTAGTGATCCCTGATCTCAAGGCAGGTTGCTCATTGAGCGACTCCTGTCCCCCACCCCTCTTTAAACGCTTTAAAGAGGCCCATCCTGACCACATCGTTATTTCCTATATCAACTGTAGTGCAGGCATCAAAGCGCTCAGTGACGTGATCGTGACGAGCTCTAACGCGCAATTTATCGTGGAGAGCTTTCCAAAGGAGCAGAAAATCATTTTTGCGCCCGATAAGAACCTGGGTGCCTACATCAACAAGGTGACGGGCAGGAACATGCTGCTATGGGACGGCGCCTGTATGGTGCATGAGATCTTCAGCATGGAAAAGATTGCCCGGTTGAAAACACGCCACCCCGAGGCAAAGATGATCGCACATCCGGAATGTGAGGATCCGGTATTAAAGCTTGCTGATTTCATCGGGTCTACCACACAGCTATTGAAATTTACGGAGACGGACCCGGGTAATGCGTACATTGTGGCCACAGAAACCGGGATCCTGCATCAGATGATGAAGAACTCGCCGCAGAAGACTTTTATACCCGCACCTCCGCATAATGCATGTGCTTGTAACGATTGTCCGCATATGAAACTCAACACCCTGGATAAATTATACCTGTGTATGGAGTATGAGCAGCCGGAGATCCTGATGGATGAGGAGTTGAGACTGGCTGCGCGGAAACCGATCGAGAGAATGCTGGAGCTTTCTAAAACCATCGGTTAAAAAACGTTGATGAAATTCGTTTTAAGTTTTATTTTTTTATGGTGTTTTTTCACTGCTTCCGCACAGCGAAAAGATCAGACCTTACAAGCTGAAGTAGAAAATATTTGCAAAGGTTTTCATGGATTGGTAGGTGTTGCAAAGGTTTTCATGGAGTGGTAGGTATTCACATCCTTCACATCCCTTCCGGAAAAACCGTTTCAGTGAATGCAGATACGGTGTTCCCAACGGCCTCGATGATTAAAATCCCGATCCTGATTGGGATAATGGATAAAATAAGAAACGGAAGCCTGGATTATCACGCCAATCTGATGTACAGGGATTCTTTGCTTTATCCAGGTGAAGATATCCTGGGTTCTTTCAAAGATAGCAGTGTAGTAAGTTTATCTAAAGTGATGATGTTGATGCTGACCACTTCGGATAATACAGCGAGCTTGTGGTTACAATCTTTGGCTGGTAGTGGAACCAGAATAAACACAATCCTAGATAGTGCAGGTTTCAACAATACACGGGTGAATTCAAGGACACCCGGACGAGAAGAATTTAGAAAGAAATATGGGTGGGGACAAACCACACCAAGGGAGATGGTGGAGCTGATGAAGATGATCTATCAACGTAAAATGCTTGATGAAAAATCTTCTAACCAGATGCTTCGATTGTTGGGCAGGAATTATTGGGATGAGCAAGCTATTTCCGAGATACCACCGGATGTTTTTGTGGCATCAAAAAATGGCGCAGTGGATGCCAGCAGAAGTGAGACTTTACTGGTGATGGCACCATCATCGCCCTTCATTTTTTCCATTATTACCAAAGAGCAACAGGATACATCCTGGGGGAATGATAACGAGGGATGGGTTCTAGCAAAAAAACTTTCGACGTTACTTTGGAGATACTATAGCAAAAAATCATGATCAAGACAGTAATTTTTGACCTGGGCGGCGTATTGATCGACTGGAATCCGGACTATCTCTACAAGACTATTTTTGACAGTGAGGAAGAGATGAGGTGGTTTTATGATAACATCTGCACGCCTGATTGGAATGAAGAGCAAGACGCAGGCAGGGATCTTCATGAAGGCACAGAAATTCTGGTCAAAAAGTTTCCGGAGCACGAACATAATATACGGGCGTACTATTCCCGATGGGAAGAAATGTTGAACGGTCCGATCCACGATACGGTTGAGATCTTCAAAGAACTGAAAGCGTCAAATTTTTATCAGATTTTGGCGTTAACAAACTGGAGTCACCAGACTTTTCCCATTGCATTGGAAAGGTTTGATTTCCTGCACTGGTTTGATGGTAAAGTGGTTTCTGGTGAAGAGAAGACAAGAAAACCATTTCTGGATATCTATGAAATGGTGATCAACCGGTTTAATGTGGATCCTGCTTCAGCAGTTTATATTGACGACAATGTTCGTAACCTCGTGCCGGCCAGGGAGTTGGGAATGGCAGCGATTCACTTTAAAAACCCGGCCCAGCTCAGAGAAGAATTGAAAGCACTTGGTGTAAAACTGCTTTAAGAAAACTTTGGCCTTTTTAAATGTTGGACTTTGTGTGTTTGGCAGTCTATTTTCGAACAACCCAAAACAATTATGCAAACACGTCTACTTTTTATTACGCTGCTGATCGCATTTTTTGCATCCTGCAGTAGTTCCAACAAGACGGTTACCTACGCTGAGAATCGTGCATTGAATGATGCATTGAAAAAGCTTGAGAAAAAGCCGAACGACCCCGAGATCCGAAAGGATGTCATCGATCTCTATCATCAGGCCGTAAACCAGCATGAACAACGCATTCAGGCTTATAAAGGCAGTGTGGATATGGGCCGTTTTGATGCGATGATCGCAGAATATAATACCCTGCAGAAGATCAATGAATCCATTAGGACTTCTTCGGTGTTTCGCGAGGTGGATACCAAGAATTATAGTGCTGATATTCAGTCTGTGAGGGCTGAAGCTGCAGAGACTTTTTACCAGTCTGGTTTAAGAAACCTCGACTATGGCACCAAGCGTGAAGCAAGGCGTGCCTATGATGATTTTCAACGGGCTAAACGCTATGTGAATCCATATAAAGATGTGGATGTATTGATGCGGACCGCCTATGAAGCTTCAGTAGTCAATGTACTCATCAACCCCATCCAGAATTCTTTTCCCGGGATGTGGAACAACAACAACTGGAATTTTGATCCAAGGATTCGTTTTCTGCATGAACAACTTGCGCGCGATTTGGGTGGACAATCAGGGACCAACCAGGTGAGATATTTCACTGATATAGATCTCCGCAGGTTGAACATCAGACCGGATGTGGTAGTAGATATCAACTGGAATTTTATGCAGAGTCCGCCCAATATCATCAATCGATATGACAAGCAGCTGAGCCGGAATATTGAGATCGGGAAAGATACTAGCGGCAGACCCGTGTACCAAAATGTGCGTGCTACACTTCACGTCACCCGGTACCAAAATCCATCTAACGACATTGACTACCGTATAGTGGATGCAACCACCAACCAGACCCTTGATTGGAACCGTGTACAAACAAGTTCTAACGGACAGATATTTGAAACAGCAACATTTACAGGTGATTCCCGTGCGTTGAGTCAGGATGATTGGAGACTGGTGAATAACCGCGGTGGCAACGGAAACCAACAGGACCAAATGATCAGGGATATGTACGATGACTTGCTGCGGGAATTGCGGAACCGCATTTCTACAAGGGTATTCTAGAGATTTTTACTTCAGGAGTTGGTATGCCAGCAAACTGAGCAGGTAGGCGAGGCCAGTCATGTAAACCGCCTGGATGATGGGCCATTTCCAGGTTCCCGTTTCTCTTCTCACTACTGCCAACGTGCTCATGCATTGCATGGCCAGCACATAGAAGATCATAAGGGAGACACCCGTTGCCAGGGTGTATACTTTAGAACCATCTGGTTTGGTAGCAGCGTTCATTTTTTGGCGTAATGTTGGATTGTTTTCATCGGCCCCTTCTTCCACTGCATACAGTGTAGCCATGGTGCCCACAAATACTTCGCGTGCTGCAAATGAAGTGATCAATGCAATACCGATTTTCCAATCAAAGCCCAATGGTTTAATAGCAGGCTCAATCCATTTGCCTGCAATACCCGCATAGGAATTTTCAAGTTTGAGCCTGCTGTTATCTGCATCAGAAACTGCAGCGCTGGCGGCCGGTACACTGATTTTTCCATCGGGGCCATAACTGCTCAAAGCCCACAACAAAAGGGAGATTACCATGATCACCTTACCTGCATCAAACACAAATATTTTTGCTTTCTGGAACATGGTGAGGAAGATATTCTTCCAACGCGGAGGCCGGTACAAAGGGAGCTCGAGAATGAAGAAGCTTTTTTCTTCCATTTTGATGAACCACTTCATCACATAAGAAACGGCCATGGCCATGACGAAGCCCAGCAGGTAGAGGCCCATCATCACCAGGCCTTGTAAGCTCAACACACCTAAAACGGTTTGCTTCGGAATAACAAGGGCAATCAATATCGTGTATACTGGAAGTCGCGCACTGCAGCTCATGAGTGGCGTAACCATTATGGTGAGGAGTCGCTCTTTGCGGTTCTCAATATTTCTCGCGCTCATGATCGCAGGCACCGCACAGGCGAGGCTGCTGATCATTGGCATCACACTCTTTCCGTTCAGGCCCACTTTGCGCATGATCTTGTCCGTCAGGAAACTGATTCGCGCCATATATCCAGTGTCTTCCAGGAATGTGATCAATCCAAACAGGATCATGATCTGGGGAACGAAAACGAGGATGCCACTAAGTCCCGCCAGGAAGCCATTGATGAGCAGGTCAGTGAACCATCCGGGCTGCATAATGGATGAAAGCCAGTTCCCCAATGCCCCAAACGCCCATTCAATGGCGTTCATCGGATATTCTGCAGCCCAGAAAATACTTTGAAAAAGGAAAAACAGTACTGCAAACATGAACGCGTAACCCCAAACCCTGTGCAACAGGATTTCATCAAAACGCTCTGGAAGGCTTTTCGGACGATGGAAAGGCTCTTCACTGACGGTATCGTCCAGGATCTTACTGATCCGCGCATACCTACGCAGGATCTCATCGGCCTGAACTTTGGTATGGTTGAACTGGCTGGCCTTTTCGATGTCTTCAATCTTGTCTTGCAGATTCGCGGAAAAGCTCATCTGCTCATGGTTGATGAGGTAGTGAACGGCAGAATATTCGCTTAGGTTGGGGAACAAAGTTTTGAGTGCGTTCACCGGCTCCTGGCTCATTTCGCCAACAGGGACAAAAGCAGGTTGAACGCCAGTATGCGATGCAACTCGAATAATTTCCGCCTTCAGCGCAACAATCCCTTCGTTTTTGCGGGGATTAATGA